>JABDPD010000458.1 GCA_013042895.1 Boseongicola sp.
GTCGAATTTTTCCAGAACGCCATCGTCCTTTACGCGCTCGCCATCGACCGTGGTCCAGCCGCCGGCCAGCTCCCAGTCGGCGCAAGTCGCAAAGTCTTCCAGCGATTTGACGTCGTCCTGAGCAAGGGCTTCCACCATTTGGGGTGTGAGGCCTTCGAATTCAATAGGCTGTCCTCGGCGCCAAGCTCACGCGCATTCTCAAGCGCTTTCTTGTTTTCGGCTTCAAGATAATCGCGCGCACGGGCCTGAAGCTCGCTCGCTGTGTCCTCGTCTACGCCGTCGATAACCAAAAGCTCCTCGGCTTCGACGTATGCAACCTCTTCAAGGTTCGTGAAGCCCTCGGACACCAGAAGCTGAGCGAAGAACTCGTCCAGATCGAGCGTGTCCATGAACAGCTTGGTGCGCAGCTCAAATTCGGCCTGACGACGCGCTGATTCTTCCTCTTCCGTCATGATATCAATGTCGAGATGCGTCAGCTGTGAGGCAAGGCGCACGTTCTGACCACGACGACCAATCGCCAATGACAACTGCTCTTCCGGCACAACAACTTCGATCTTTCCCGCTTCTTCATCCAGAACAACCTTGGACACCTCAGCAGGCTGCAACGCGTTCACTAGGAACGTCGGTGCATCTTCATTCCAAGGAATGATGTCGATCTTCTCGCCCTGCAGTTCGTTCACAACGGCCTGAACACGCGAACCACGCATACCGACACAGGCACCTACCGGGTCAATCGAGTTGTCGTAAGAGATCACGGCGATCTTCGCGCGGCTTCCGGGATCACGCGCAACGGCTTTAATGTCGATGATGCCGTCGTAGATCTCAGGAACTTCCATCTTGAACAGCTCGGCCATGAATTCAGGCGCTGTGCGGGAGAGAAAAATCTGAGGGCCACGGGCTTCGCGGCGTACTTCTTTGATGTAACAACGAATACGGTCGTTCGGGCGATAGCTTTCGCGACCGATCTTCTCGTTGCGACGCAAAACTGCCTCGCCGCGGCCCACGTCGACAATAACATTGCCGTACTCTTCGCGCTTGACCTGACCGTTGATGATCGTGCCTGCACGGTCCTTGAATTCTTCATACTGACGGTCACGCTCGGCTTCGCGCACCTTCTGCAGGATGACCTGCTTGGCCGACTGCGCCGCAATCCGGCCCATTTCGACAGGCGGAACCTCATCTACAATCGTGTCGCCAATCTTGGGGGCATCGAGATATTGTTTGGCTTGCTCAACAGTCAGTTGCGCCTGATAGTTCTCAAGCTCTTCCTCTTCGGGATCAATCACAGTGCGCACGCGCGTGAATGTCGCCTTACCGGTTTTGCGATCAATCGAGACTCGAATGTCCATCTCAGCGCCGTAACGCGACTTCGCCGCACGGGCGAGGCTTTCTTCCATCGCTTCGATCACAAGACTTGGATCGATCATCTTCTCCCGCGCAACGGCCTCGGCCGTTTGCAGAAGTTCAAGCTGGTTAGCGGAAGTAATTGCCATTCTCAGGTCTCCTCGTCGCCATCTATGATGGTCTGTATTTCGTCGAATTGTTTTTCATCAACAGCGCCCGCGTCCTTACGGGCGCGTAACACGTCGCGGATCAGTTCGTCTGTCAGAACCAATTTGGCGTCCGACAGCCATTCATACTTCAGGCCAATCGTCACCGGTTTACCGTGGTCCTCGATCTCGATCAGCACATCGTCATCTTCGGTGCCCTGGAGCGCGCCCTTAAAGCGTCGACGCCCGTCAATCATCTCGGTGGTCTCAAGCTTCACTTCATAGCCATCCCACGCATCGAAATCCTTAAGACGCGTTAACGGGCGATCAATCCCGGGCGACGACACTTCCAAAGTGTAAGCATCCTCAAGCGGATCCTCGACATCCAGTGTCGCACTGACCGCAGTCGAGATCTTCGCGCAGTCATCAACTTCAATTCCGCCCTCGGGCTTGTCGGCCATGATCTGCAGTGTTTTCGTCTCGCCGCCCATCAGACGCACACGCACCAACTCAAACCCCATGTCTTCAATAACTGGAGTGATGATCTCCGCCATCCGGCGGTCCATCGAGGTTTTGGCGATCAAGTCAGACATACTTCTTTCAGGTTTTGCATTTGGGCACAAAAAAACGGGCGCGCGGCCCGTGAAAATTTCCGGTGGAGCGTCGGGGGTGGAGGCCGAAGCGCCGCTGTTGAAAAGGCATATACGCCCCCGCATGTGAGTCTGCAAGGGCGTTTATCTTAAAGCTATCTGCGACAGCGCTTTTGTGTCGCCAAGATCAAGCCGTTTGGCTGGGGTCCCCGGTCGCCCAGGCGATACCGGCACCGCGATCCATCGCTTTCATCGCCGCCATATCAGCCGCATCAATCTCAAAAGAGAAGAGATCAAGGTTTTGCGCCATCCGGGCCGGGTTGAGGCTCTTTGGCAGAACTGCATACCCATTCTGCACACCCCAGCGCAGCAGCAATTGCGCTTCGCTCACACCGTACTTTTCTGCAATTCCCTGGAAAGGCGCATCCGCACTGTCAGCCTTCATTTCATCCGACTTCGCACTGTCTTGTCCGGGTTCGGTCCTCCATGTCGAAAGAGGCGCAAGACTGGAATAGGCA
>JABDPD010000462.1 GCA_013042895.1 Boseongicola sp.
CTCAAGCCGACCTATCGAATTAGCCCGCATGGAGCTGTCTGTCGATGGTGTCGCTTGATCTTTTTCACAATTGCGTAAATGATTGGTTAACCAACAGGCCAAGCAATCAGCCTGCACTTGGCCCGGCTTTATGCAAGACGAGGACAATGAAAGACCAGCGCCTTTACCATTCTGTTGCCGATCAAATACTGCAACTCATCAATGACGGCTCCTTCCCGCCGGGCAGCCGTTTGCCGGGTGAAAGGGACCTGGCGGAGCGCTTTGATGTCAGCCGGGTCACGATCCGCGAAGCTGAGATCGCACTTCAGGCCCTCGGGTATATAAGGATCAAGACAGGTTCCGGGGTCTATGTTCTGGACCCTAGCGATAAGAAAGGCAATGGCATGCCAAGTGTCAGTGCGTTTGAACTGACCGAGGCGCGATTGTTATTCGAATCGGAGGCCGCGGCCCTTGCCGCGCAAAATATAGGTGATTCCGATTTGCAGGTACTCGATGATCTGATCGAAAGAATGTCGAGTACAGACCCCGCTGATGAAGAGGATTCACAGCAGGCGGATCGGGAGTTTCACCTCGCAATAGCCGCCGCGTCAGGAAACGCGGCGGTGCAGTACATCGTGGAAACCCTGTGGAAAATGCGGTCGGAAATCTCCGCAATTCGCGAAGTTCATGCCGCCATATGCTCAACGGAAAATGCCGAGGACAGGGGCTCGGAGCATGCCGATGTCCTGGACGCGTTGAGGAACCGCGACCCGGTCGCCGCCCGCAACGCGATGCATTCGCACTTCCGTCGGCTGCTCGGTTCGATGATTGACGTTACGGAAGAGCAGGCGTTGCAGGAACTCAGGCAAAAGGTAACGGCGAGTCGACAACGGTTCCTCAAGACCGGCGAAAGCGGCTGATTCAAAGCTCCTCAGGCTCAGCCTGGCGGCCCGAGCCAGCGCAGCAAGCGACGCCAGGTAAACGCCGCGGGGCCGAAGCATCTGCCTATTGGTCTTACCAAAACCCTCCGTTTTAACCCATCTGGTATGGTTTATTGGTTGACAAGTGTGTTGGCCGTAATTTAGTGTGTCGACGATAATCAGACAGCGATTGTCACGGCTGTTTTATAAAAAAATGCGACTTTCGGGGGCCTGACGTGCGTGCTTTAGAGCTCTTAATTCCAAGAGCCATATCCAGATTTTCGCAGGTCAAATGGCGACGGCGGCAAGCACTAATCGTGCGGCCGGCGCTAGTGCATTGTCGTTAACGCAAAGCGTTTGGTAGCTTGGCTGTACGGGTACCGCGTTCGCACATCAAAAAATCAGGGGGTTCAAGAATGTCGTCAGCAAGCGAAGCTTTTTTGTCAGGTAGCGAGATCGCCAAAGAAAAAGTGGCCGAGGGCATGGTTCGTCAGATCATGGGGCACGATGACTCCATCCTGATGGCGCGTGTTGAATTTGATAAGGGTGCCGTGGGCGAGATTCATGCACACCCCCACGCTCAGGTGGCATACGTTGCGAGCGGCAAGTTCGAAGTGTTTATCGATGGCAAGAAGAAGATCCTCGGCCCGGGGGATGGTTTTTACATAGAACCCAACACCGATCATGGCGCCGTCTGTCTCGAACCGGGGGTTCTGATTGACGTGTTCAGCCCGACACGCGAAGACTTTTTTGAAGCGGGTGGTTATTAGTGAAGACCAGCAACTTCAGATGGGCCATTGTCACCCTCGTTGCTATCGCGACGGTGATCAACTACATCGATCGCGGAGCGCTCGGTTTTCTCTGGCCGGAAATTTCGCGAGACCTTGAACTCTCGAAGACCGACTACGCGATTATCCTCAACATCTTTACGTTCGCCTACGCGTTCGGTCAGACGCTGTTCGGCAAAATCTTTGACTGGATCGGAACGCGGCTTGGCTTCGTTTTGTGTATTGCCGTCTGGTCGGTTGCGACCATGCTGCACGCCGCTGCGACAAGCCTGACTAGCTTCGCAGTTTTTCGCGGTTTATTGGGCATTTCCGAAGCAGGCAACTGGCCCGGGGCGACCAAGGCGAATGCTGAGTGGTTCCCGATCAAAGAGCGCGCACTGGCGCAAGGCATTTTCAATTCCGGCGCGGCGATTGGTGGCATTGTCTCGGCCCCGATCATTGCCTACCTGTTTGTGTTCCTCGAAAGCTGGCAAGCGACGTTTATCGCGGTTGGCGCACTCGGCTTTCTCTGGCTGGTTCCGTGGCTCATCGTGTACAAATCCGGACCGGAAACTCACCCGTGGGTTTCAGAGAAAGAGCGCGAGTACATCCTGACCGGACAACGCAACGCGGAGACCAATGAGGTTGCCACTTACGCGCCAGGTTCCGGAGAGATACTGTCTCGCAAGGAA
>JABDPD010000465.1 GCA_013042895.1 Boseongicola sp.
ATCCAGCACTGCGCGGTAAATGAAAAAACCGATGACCAGGATAGCGATGACTCCGAGGACTTTGACGCGGCCCTTTGGCAGGCGCTTCATCGCCTGCAGGGCTGCGACGATCGTCGCGATGCCAAGGGCCAGTGCGAGAAGGACACGGCCTCCGCCAGCGGCCCACGCTTCGTTGTCGGGCGGCATCGATACGAGGACGGCGCCGAGGCCTCCCAGTGCGACGAAGCCCATGACGCCGATATTGAAGAGGCCCGCATAACCCCATTGCATGTTCACGCCGAGGGCCATGACCGCCGAGATCAGGCCCATGTTGAGGATACCCAAGGCAACGTTCCAGCTTTGGAAGAAACCGGTCGCGACGATGAGGCCGAAGACCACGAAGAAGAGGATGATATCGCGGGGTTGTAGGGTCATATCGCTTTCCCCGAGAAGAGGCCGGTTGGCTTGAATAACAAGACGATCACCAGGATCGCGAAACTGACTGCGAATTTATAATCCGTGGACAGAAGCTGGACGAGGCTGTCGGGTTCCCATGCTTCTGGTAGGAGGTATCCGGCGACCTTTTTGAAGGCATAGGTGACGGTCACTTCCGAGAATGCGATCACGAATCCGCCTGCGATAGCACCAAGTGGGTTGCCGAGGCCTCCGACAATGGCTGAGGCGAATATCGGTAGAAGGAGTTGAAAATAAGTGAATGGTTTGAAAGACTTATCGAGGCCGTAGAGGACGCCGGCTGTTGTTGCCAGCGCTGCGACGATAATCCATGTGATCATCACGACGCGTTCGGGGTTGATGCCAGACAGGAGGGCCAAGTCTTCGTTGTCGGAGAAGGCGCGCATGGATTTGCCGGTGCGCGTGTTGTTGAGGAACCAGAACAGCAACATCACAACGATAATCGCGACGACAACGGTCAGGGCGGCGGTGGACTTGATCGCGAGGCCTTCATTGAGCCCAGTCATTTCCTTGAAGTCGCGAGCGGTGATAATGAAGCGTGCTCCGTCGGCGAAGCGTTGATCGTCAGGACCGATGATGAAGCGCACGAGGCCGTTCATAATGAACATCACACCCATGGAGACAATCACGAGGATCACCGGCGCAGCTTTTTGTTCACGGTAGAATCTATAGACCATTTTGTCGGTCGCCAGCACCAACAGGGCGGTGGCGGCGATTCCGAGGGGCAGGGCGAGAAGGGCGGTTGGGAAAACCCCGAGACTGATACCGACAGATTGAAGTGCCCATGTGACAAGAATTGTGGCCATCGCACCGAATGCCATTGTGTCGCCATGGGCGAAGTTGGAGAACCGTAGGATGCCATAGATCAGCGTGACGCCGAGAGCTCCAAGCGCCAGTTGGCTGCCGTAGGCGATTGCGGGCACGATGACAAAGTTGGCTAGCGCCACGATGGCGTTCAGCAGGTCAATCATAGGTCTTCCGTTCCAGTCCCGCAGGGCGGGCGTGTCAAATTCGATTCAGGCGTCACGAAGGAAGCCAGCGGTTAATGTGTTGTTCGGCGCCTTTGCAGGCTCCGATGCGTGTCGATTGGGCCTCGGCGCTGCTTTCGCCGGGTGTGCTGAGAGTTAGAGCTGCGGCTCCGTCGTCGCGCATGCCCAAGGTCACAACGGCTGAGCGAGGACTTTTGGCGTGGATCAATACGTCGCGCTCGTCGGTGGAATGGATCGGCTGAACTGCGGCCTTCAGGGTCAATTTGCCCTCTATCTCCATCATCACGCGGTAGAGCCCGGGTTGGTCTTTCAGCGATGGCATGGGGTCAAGCACCACGCTCATGGCTTTGCCGCCGTCCGGGACGGAAGGGAATTCGCAGTGAATTCCCTCAGGCAGACTTTCAACACTTTGCAACATCGCGATTACGACAATTGTCTCCAACATTTAGCACACCTTTTGGTTCCCTGTTTAGCGCGGTGGTTTCACCGCACTTTAGGACCAAAGGGTGCCGTTTTCGGTCTATTCCCTGTGGCCCGGTCGTCTGGCATCCTTACGAATGCGGTCGTTGCCCGGACGGAGAGTGATGTGATTTGGCATCGCTATCCTCCCAGGAAGGAGCGGCGGACTTCGGGATCGTCGAGGAGGGCTTTGCCGGTGTCTGTGAACGCATTGCGTCCCTGCACCAGCACATAGCCCTTATCTGCGATTTCGAGCGCCTGCCGCGCGTTTTGTTCGACCATCAAAATCGAGATGCCTGTGCGCGCTACTTCGATAATCCGGTCAAATAATTCATCCATGACAATCGGGCTGACGCCCGCTGTCGGTTCGTCCAGCATGAGGACTTGTGGCTTGGTCATCAGCGCGCGTCCCACAGCAACTTGCTGGCGTTGGCCGCCGGAAAGTTCACCGGCGGGCTGAAGGCGTTTTTCGCGCAGGATGGGGAAGAGCTCGTAGACTTGTTCCATGGTGGCCGAAATGTCGTCACGGCGCAGGAAGGCACCCATTTCGAGGTTCTCTTCGACGGTCATTGAGGTGAAGATGTTCGAGGTTTGCGGCACGAAAGCCATGCCTTTGGCCACGCGGGCCTGCGGTGTGAGCTTTGTGATATCCTCGCCGTTCAGACGCACCGCACCCGTGCGCACATTCAGCATGCCAAAGACGGCTTTCATAGCGGTGGATTTGCCTGCGCCATTGGGACCAGCGA
>JABDPD010000477.1 GCA_013042895.1 Boseongicola sp.
GTATGAAGACGGCCTCATCTATCGGGGCAAGCGCCTCGTCAACTGGGACCCGCACTTTGAAACCGCGATCTCCGACTTGGAGGTCGAAAACATCGAAGTTCACGGCCACATGTGGCACTTCAAATACCCGCTCGCGGACGGAGCCACCTACGAATACGTCGAGAAAGACGAAGACGGCAACGTCACCCTGCGCGAGACCCGCGACTACATCTCCATCGCCACCACGCGCCCCGAAACCATGCTCGGCGACGGCGCGGTCGCGGTCCACCCTTCGGATGAGCGCTACGCCTCAATCGTCGGAAAACTATGCGAAATCCCCGTTGGACCCAAAGAGTACCGCCGCCTGATCCCGATCATCACGGACGACTACCCCGACCCCGACTTCGGCTCGGGCGCGGTCAAAATCACCGGCGCGCATGACTTCAACGACTACCAGGTCGCCAAGCGCGGTGGCATCCCGATGTATCGCCTCATGGACACCAAAGGGGCGATGCGCGACGACGGTGCGCCCTATGCCGAGATGGCCGCCGTCGCGATGGCCGTCGCCAAGGGCGAGCGCACGCTGTCCGAAGCCGAAGCCGACACCATCAACCTCATCCCCGACGACCTCCGTGGCCTCGACCGCTTTGAGGCCCGCGAAAAGGTCATCCAGCAGATCACCGAAGAAGGCCTCGCGGTCACATATCTCCACAAAGAGATCGACCCCGAGACAAACGCCGAAGACCTCAGCCGCCGTCCCTTCGTCGAGAACAAAAAGATCATGCAGCCTTTCGGCGACCGCTCCAAAGTCGTGATCGAGCCCATGCTCACCGACCAGTGGTTCGTCGATACCGCGAAAATCGTCGATCCCGCCTTGGGAGCCGTCCGCAACGGCACCACCGAGATCCTCCCCGAGCAGCACAAAAAGGTATACTTCAACTGGCTGGAAAACATCGAACCATGGTGCATCTCGCGCCAGCTTTGGTGGGGTCATCAGATCCCGGTTTGGTATGGCTTCGATCTCAGCGGAGCAGGCTTCAAAGACGACGAGGGCGACGGCACACTTGATGAAGTTGAACTGAGACGCCTCCTCTCCGATCAGGCCCTCCTGAAAGGCGACGAGCATCACCACGCCGCAGCCAGCTTGGAAGACGTGACCCTCCGCTTTGACGACGTTCTCGCAACGCTCCCAACTCCGCTGAACCACGCCCGCGTCGTCGAAGTGGCCGACCGTCACACGGCCGTTGAAATAATTGCGGCCAGCCTTGCGGACTACACAGTCAGCCAAGACCCGACCCACCTCGTCTACCCCGTCTGGCGCGACCCCGACGTCCTCGACACATGGTTCTCCTCCGGCCTCTGGCCCATCGGCACCTTGGGCTGGCCCGAGCAAACCGAGGCGCTCGAAAAATACTTCCCCACCTCCGTGCTCGTTACCGGTTTCGATATCATCTTCTTCTGGGTCGCCCGGATGATGATGATGCAATACGCCGTTGTCGGCGATCGCCCCTTCGATACCGTCTACGTCCACGCTCTGGTGCGCGACGAGAAGGGCAAGAAGATGTCCAAATCCTTGGGCAACGTCCTCGACCCGCTGGACATCATCGACGAGTTCGGCGCAGACGCCATGCGATTCACCCTGACCTCCATGGCCGCCATGGGTCGCGACTTGAAACTGTCCACGCAACGTATCCAGGGCTACCGGAATTTCACCACCAAACTTTGGAACGCCAGCCGTTTCGCAGAGATGAACGCAGCGCTCGGTGGCACCGACGTAATACCGACGTTAAACCGACGTGATAACGACGCCGCTCATCCGGTGAACAAATGGATCGTTGGCGAAGTCGCAAAAACCCGCCTTGCAGTTGACGAAGCGCTCGAGAAATTCCGATTTAATGACGCAGCATCAACGCTTTACGCCTTCACCTACACGTATTGCGACTGGTATCTCGAGTTCTCAAAACCGCTCTTTGACACCGATTTCGCCGATGAGACGCGCCAAACCATGGCTTGGGCTCTGGACCAACTCTTGATCCTGATGCACCCCGTGATGCCTTTCGTAACAGAAGAAATCTGGGGCCTCGCCGAAGGACGCGAGGGCCTGCTCGTCACGACCGACTGGCCGACCTATGGCGCTGAACTCATTGACGAAAGTGCCACAGCCGAGCTGAACTGGGTCCGGGATCTCATCGAAAAAGTCCGCCGCATCCGCGGTGAAATGAACGTCCCAAAATCCTTGAAGGCCCCCCTACTGCAACTCTCCTGCGACGAAGCAGGCCAAGCCGCATGGGCAAGAAACGAAATTATCATCCTGCGCGACCGCGAAGCCGGCATCGAAGGCCTCACAGTCGTCGATGAAGCCCCAAAAGGCGCAGCAACGATCGCAGTAGAAGGCGCAACTTTCGCTCTGCCTTTGGAAGGCCTTATCGACGTGGCAGCCGAAAAAGCCCGCCTTGAGAAGACTTTAGGCAAACTCAACAAGGAACTCGGAGGCCTGCGCGGCCGCCTCAAGAACCCCAAGTTCCTTGAAAGCGCGCCTGACGAAGTCATCGCCGAGACAAAGGAAAACCTCGCCGCGCGCGAGGAAGAAGAAACACGGCTGAACACGGCCCTAAACCTTCTTAAGGACGTCGGCTAACCTCTTCTTCTGTTTGTAAATATCCTGGGGTGTGGGGGCAAAACCCACACCCGGTACCGATGGGATAAACTCAAAAACCTGCCGTTAACTATTTCATGTTAATAACAATGCTACCGCACGACTCGATCAATCGCCCTCATCATCCCAAGCGATTTGTCATACACCAGCGTCAAAATTCGCCGCCCGCCGGTTTTTGAGACCGCCGGTACCAATCGAGCACCGGCCGCCGCCGCGGTTCCGGCCAAAAACATACGTCTGTTCATATTTCGCCCCTCCAGTTGCGAATGATTCTCATGTAAGTGCGAAACACCGAAATTCAATCCCTTGCGCCTAACCAGTCTTTCTGTGTTCATCATCACATCATGACAAAACCACCCCTGACCCCGCTCGCAGAAAGCCTCCCCGCAACAGTCCCTTTCGTTGGCCCCGAAGCCACTGAACGGAAAATGGGCAAGGCATTCAGCGCGCGCCTCGGCGCGAACGAGAATCTCTTCGGTCCTTCCCCTAAGGCATTGAAAGCCATGGATGAAGCCAACACAGAGATTTGGAAGTACCCCGATCCTGAGAGCCACGATCTACGCCGCGCCATCGCGCGTCACCTGTCGGTTGCTGCCGATGAGGTGGTGGTCGGCGAAGGAATTGACACGCTTCTCGGCTACCTCGTCCGCCTGTATGTCGAGCCCGGAACCTCTGTCGTCACTTCTGATGGGGCCTATCCGACCTTCAACTACCACGTCACCGGATATGGCGGCACGCTCACCAAAGTGCCCTACAAAGACGACATGGAAGACCCCGAGGCGCTCCTCAAGGCTGCCTCCGACACAAATGCCCGCCTCATCTATCTCTCTAACCCCGACAACCCCATGGGCACGCACCACGACTACGGTGTGATCGACGACATGATCGCCGATCTGAACCCCGAATGTCTCTTGATCCTCGACGAAGCCTACGTCGAGTTTATCGAAGACGACACAGTCCCCGAGATCGACACCACCAACCCAAACGTCATCCGGATGCGCACCTTTTCAAAGGCTTACGGCATGGCGGGCGCGCGCGTGGGATACGCTTTCGGCCACCGCGACATCGTTCAGGCCTTCGAGAAGGTCCGTAATCACTTTGGTATGAATCGCACTGCTCAAGTCGGAGCCCTCGCCGCCCTACAAGATCAGAAGTATCTCGCAAAGACCGTCAAGAACGTTGCCGAAGCCCGAGAAACGATCGCAGAAATAGCGGAAGAAAATGGTTTGATCGCCATTGCATCCAGCACCAATTTCGTGACCCTGGACTGCGGTGCAGACGCCGACTTTGCCAATGCCGTTTTGGAAGAACTGGTCATGCGCGGCGTCTTCGTGCGCAAACCCTTCGCCGCCCCCGGCGATCGTTGCATCCGCATCACCTGCGGCCCAGAAGGCGAACTTGAGCTTTTCCGAAATGTCCTGCCTGACGCCCTTGAAGCGGCGAGATCTCGCTAATCCAAATCCGTCGCGATATTTTGTTGCGTGCGTTACTGGCTTCTTAAAACTTTGCTGCTATCCTTTTTGCTATGAACAACGAACGACAGTCATATCCACAGGCGGTTGAGAATTACACGAACGCGTTTCTCGCGTCGTTTGGTGTCATCGTTTTCATGATACTATTCGCAATTTGGGCAATCTGGGGGCTCATCGTTGCGGGCATCCTAAGCGCCCTCGCAGATCGCCTTATCATGGTCGATTTCCGTCGCAGATCAGACAGTTAGGCCTCATCCGCCACAATTTTAGCCGCCGCCTCAACGCCGCCCGTAGCGTGTTCAATGCCGACTGCCGTCAGACCTGCCTCAATCGTCGCCAGAGTCCCAAGCAACATGTGCGCATTGACATGCCCCATATGTCCGACCCGAAAGAAATGGTGCCATTCCGGCGATCCCGCAGGCGCCATTCCAAGACCAATACCAAGCGTCAAACCTGTGCGCTGTTCCACCCAATCACGCAACTCCGTGCTCTTTGCCGACCCCACGCGCACCGAAGTCACAGCATGGCTACGCGAGACCGCATCTCGCACGTTCAACTCAATCGGTCCAACCTCGCCCCAACGCTCAAACGCAGCCCAAACCGAGCGCGCCAGAACCGAA
Organism: Boseongicola sp.; assembly: GCA_013042895.1. Taxonomy (GTDB): domain Bacteria; phylum Pseudomonadota; class Alphaproteobacteria; order Rhodobacterales; family Rhodobacteraceae; genus Boseongicola. Next base: position 4,728 of record JABDPD010000477.1, read on the forward strand.
TGCCGCCGAAGCACGTTGTCGAGACCTTCTTCGGCGATCATATCCAGCGCTGTGCGCAACCCATACAAATGATGCGTCGGCGCGGTACCGCAAAAGTACAGATAAAAAACCTCCGGATCGACGCGTGGCCGCCAGTCCCAATAGGGCGTCACACAATTCGCCGTATCGCGTGCCCGGTCCGCTTTGTCGTTGAAGAAAACGAACCCCATACCCGGCGGGGTCATCAAACCCTTTTGACACCCCGTCACCATGACATCGACTCCCCAGGCGTCCATCTGAAAATCGTCACAACCCAGACAAGCGATGCAATCAATCATCAGAAGGGCCGGATGCCCAACCTCGTCCAGCACCCGACGAAGTGCTGTCACATCGTTTCGAACTGAAGTCGACGTATCGACCTGAACTGTCATCAACGCTTTGATATCATGACCTTTATCCGCCACCAGCCGTTCGGTAAGGCGGTCCAGATCAATAGGAG
>JABDPD010000485.1 GCA_013042895.1 Boseongicola sp.
GTATCTCCGGGCACGGCACTTCCCGCCTTAAGATACGCGAGTGCCAGCGACTTCTCGACGAAGTATCCGTAAGCGCCGGAAGAGACCTGTCCGATTGGCGTTCCATCTGTCGCAAATATCGGCTCGCTTCCCGAAGCATCGGCCGTCGTTGCATCTACCTCTAAAAGCACCATCGTTTCGCGAGCTGGCTCGTCAGCAATTGTTTCCCAAGCAGCTTTGTTCAAGAATTCCTTGTCGCGCTTGATTAGCCCGGCCAACCCACTCTCATGGGGCCAGTACTCCGGACTATAATCACGCCCCCAAGACCCGTATCCCTTTTCAAGCCGCATCGACATCAACGCGCGACTGCCGACTGGTCCTGCTCCAACCTCGCGACCAGCTTCAAGCAATGCTGCATACAGCGTCACCTGATCAGCTTCCGCGCAATGCAATTCCCAGCCAAGATCGCCAGTAAAAGAAACTCGGATCGCAACACAATCCACGCCAGCCACAGCAACCCGCTTGGATCGCATAAACGGAAAGCCTTCATTTGTGAGATCCGCATTCGTCAATCGGCCAAGCAATTCCCGCGAGCGAGGACCAGCCACGTTGAACCCGGCGATGCTCTCAGTAAGGCTCTCAATACTAGTGCCGTCGGGCAGGGGGATTGCACGGAAAAACCGTTGATGGAACCGTTCGGCCATGCCCGAACCGACAACCCAGAACTCAAACTCATCCAGACGTGTCACTGTGAAATCGCCTGCGATGCCGCCGCGTCTGCCGATCAGTGGCGTCAGACAAGAGCGCCCCACCTCACGCGGCATTCGATTTGCAAATAGGTCGTTCAGCCAGTCCTCGGCGCCAGGTCCCTTAACGCGGTACTTGGCGAAGTTTGAGATATCCAGGATGCCGGCATCGTTGCGAAGCATCTTGACTTCACGCCCGACCGGGTCCCACCAGTTTTGCCGGGTAAAACCGTAGGTCTCCACCTGAGGTTCACCGGCTGCGGCAAACCACAATGGATGCTCCCAACCGTAGTTCAATCCAAAATGCGCACCCATTTCCCTTTGCATCTCATAGACGGGACGAACACGGGCAGGGCGGCCAGCATCGCGTTCCTCAATCGGGAAATGAATCTTGAACCGGTTGGCGTACTGATCGCCGACCCGTTCCTTTGTGAATTTCTTGCCAGCCCAAGCGCCATACCGTGCCATATCCCAGCCGAACATGTCCAAAGTCGGCTCGCCTTCAACCATCCACTCCGCTGAAAGTCGTCCCAGACCACCGTTCTGCGAGAACCCCGGAATAATTCCACAGCAACAGAAGTATCCTTCAAGCTCGGGGACGGGCCCAAACAAAGCCGAGCTGTCAGGTGACCAGATCATCGGCCCATTGATCACCCGCTTGATGCCTGCCTCGCCAACAGCAGGCACCCGGTCAATGGCACGCATCATATTGTCCTCGATACGTTCCAAATCATCGGCAAACAACTCATGACCAAAGCCCTGCGGTGTCCCGTCTTCCGCCCAGAACCGCACGTCCCTCTCATAGGCCCCAACCAACAGGCCCTGACCCTCTTGCCGCAAGTAATATTCACCATCGCGATCCGCCACAGACGGCAACCGCCGATCTAGGGCAGCGATTTCCGCAATCGTCTCAGTCACAAAATACTGATGTTCGGTCGGCAAGAGCGGCAACTCAATCCCAGCCATCGCCCCAACTTCCCGGGCCCATAGCCCAGCGGCATTCACCACCCAAGGTGTGCGGATATCACCCTTTTCAGTTCTTACAATCCAACTGCCGTCCGGCTGCTGCTCTGTCCCTGTTACCGGCGTAAAGCGATGAATTTCCGCCCCGCGCTGCCGCGCCCCAACCGCATAGGCATTCGTCACACCTGACGGATCCACGTTGCCGCCATCAGGCTCGAACATAATGCAGCGAATGCCCTCGAAGTCGACCAGCGGATGCAACCGCTCTGCCTCATCCCGGCTCACTTCATGGAAATTCATCCCATACCGCCGCGCCTTCGCCTCCTGAAGCCGCAACTGATGCTCGCGCTCCTCGGTCTGCGCCAGATACAGGGATCCGGGCTGAAACACTCCACAGCTTTGCCCGGTCTCAGCTTCTAGTTCGGCATAAAGATTCATGGTGTAGTGCTGAAGCCGCGAAATATTCGTGCTGTCATGCAGTCCGTGAATGTTCGCCGCCGCGTGCCACGTCGAGCCACTTGTCAACTCCGAGCGCTCAAGCAAAATCACATCCGACCAACCGAGCTTCGCAAGATGATAGAGGATCGAGCATCCGATAACGCCGCCTCCAATGACGACGGCTTGGGCATGGGTGCGCATGAGGTGTCCTATTAATGCTTCACCTCGCAGCTAAGGAGCCTCCCGCCCATAGTTCTGAGCGAAAAGCGCCATTTCCTGACAGGTTTGCGTCGGAATTCTATAGCAGGAGGATCAGTCTCGCTTTCCTGAGAACTTTTGCTGCCATTCTTCACGCTCGTCATCGGTGATCTTGCGGAACAGTACATCCGGAACCGCAAAGTCATGACCCGCGGGCAAGGCATTCAGCGCTTCACGCACATCATCTGGCCAAGACATATCCAGCGTGTTCATGGAACTTAGCATCCGCGCTGACGCATCCGGAATAAACGGCGCCGAAATCACAGCGTAGACACGTACCAAATTCAAAGCGAGCCGCACAATCGCCGCCGCCCGATCTGGGTCCTCTTTGAAGACCACCCAAGGCGCCGCCGACTGCAAATACTCATTGCCCAAAACCCAAAGCGCGCGCAGCTCAGCCGCGGACTTGCGCACTTCCATCGATTCCATCTGCGCGGAGTATTTCGCCAGACCTTCTTCAAGTCGCGCAATCAGCGTTTCTTCCTCAGGGCCCCATACCCCAGCCGAAGGCACTTCCTCGCCAAACTTCGCGCGGCAAAACTTCGTAATCCGGCTCACAAAGTTGCCCAGCACATCCGCCAGATCCTTGTTCACGGAGCTTTGGAAATTCTCCCAGGTAAACTCACTGTCGGAACTCTCTGGCGCATGGCTCAACAACCACCACCGCCAATAATCTGCCGGCAAGATCTCCAACGCCTGATCCATGAACACCCCGCGCCCCTGAGACGTCGAGAACTGTCCTCCATCGTAGTTCAGGTAATTGAACGACTTGATGTAATCGACCAGCTTCCAGGGCTCACCCGACCCAATAATTGTTGCCGGAAAGGAAAGTGTGTGGAACGGCACATTGTCCTTGCCCATAAACTGGACGTATTTCACATCATCAGCGCCCTTGTCGGTCCGCCACCACCGCTCCCAATCCGCATCCGAGCGACCACTTCCATCGGTCCACTCCTTCGCGCAAGCGATGTACTCAATGGGAGCATCAAACCAGACGTAGAACACCTTGTCTTCCATTCCCGGCCAAGGCTCAGCCCCGCGCCGCACCGGTACACCCCAGTCGAGATCCCGAGTGATGCCCCGGTCTTGCAATCCATCCCCATCGTTCAGCCACTTCTTGGCAATCGATGTTGTCAGGATCGGCCAGTCGGTCTTGCTGTCGATCCACGCCTGCAAATCGCCGCGCAACGACCGCTGCCTCAGATAAAGATGCTTCGTTTCGCGCACTTCCAGATCCGTAGACCCAGAAATCGCAGAACGTGGCTCGATCAAATCCGTTGGATCCAGTTGTTTGGTGCAATTCTCGCACTGATCCCCACGTGCTTTGTCGTACGAACAATTGGGGCAGGTGCCCTCAATATAGCGATCAGGCAAGAAGCGCCCGTCCGCGTGAGAGTAGACCTGTGACTCGACCACTTCCTCAATCAGTCCAGCGTCCGCCAACTTGCCCGCAAAATGCTGCGTCAGAGCCCGGTTCTGCTCAGACGAAGATCGCCCGAACTTGTCAAACGACAACCCAAACCCGTCCGACAACTCCTTTTGAACCGCCCACATCTCCGCGCAATACTCATCCACTGGCTTGCCCGCCTTTGCGGCCGCCAACTCCGCCGGTGTGCCATGTTCATCGGTCGCACATAGAAACAAAACCTCGTTGCCCCGGGCCCGCATATAGCGCGCATACAAATCCGCCGGCAGCTGCGAGCCTACAAGATTGCCAAGATGCTTAACCCCGTTGATATACGGAATTGCAGAGGTGATCAGAATACGCGCCATAGCCCAAAGTCCTGTTATTCAGCGCCAAGCACTTACCTCAGCGTGCTGGCTACGTCACCCCTTCTTCTGTTGGAAAATATCACAGGGGGTCAGGGGACAGCGTCCCCCCGGTGTCTTGGCGCCGAAAGCGACGAAAACACTCCTCTTGCATAACAACCAAAACCCCTCTAAGAGGCTCTCACTTCACAGGCAGAGCTTGGGTCGTCCGGGGGAGAAATCCCCGAACAATCCGCCGGTTGGGAGAAATCCCTTGATGGCTCTGCCGAGGCGCGAAACCGGAAAGGAAACTTGGACATGGCGCTCCCTGAATTCTCTATGCGTCAGCTCTTGGAA
>JABDPD010000026.1 GCA_013042895.1 Boseongicola sp.
CCGCGCAAGCAACGGATAGATCGACGACGAGTTCCGGTCGAACAGCCGTCCGATCGAGCTCATCGACTCCCCACGCTGCCAGCGGTCCCAAATCTCTGCCTTCTGCCTCTCCGAAAAAAAATAGATCCGACGACGATAGCCCATCCCAACACTCCATTCTTGCTTCCAAGTTGAAGTGTTGCGTCGATCCCTTGAACCCACCGGACTCTGCGGACATTGGATTTCCTGACTTCGCTGACGCAGCATCTGTTCGCAGTTGCGGCACTTGTTTCGCCAAATCGCAGCCCACGTCACCGAAGTAGCCGTTCAGGCCCGTCAAAATTCACCAAACCGGAACTGCCCTTTCGCTGCACGCTGGACCAACACTAAGGGCGCGGACAAACTGCGCTTTCGCTGCGGCTGCACCGATGGCAGGTTCAAGTCTTTTGCTGGGTTAAAGCATCCAACAACAGATGAACAAGGCCATGCTTTGGGGCATTGGCGGGCCAGACGGCGAAGACTTCGATCGCGTTCAACTCCCAGTCGGGGAGGACATTCTGCATAAGTCCAGAAGCCAAATCGGCATCCGCCAGGAAGTCTGGAACGATGGCAAGCCCGGCGCCGGCACGGGCCAGCCGATAGAGAGCCTGCGCATCATTGGCAAAGACCTGAGCATCCGGCTTGATGCTTCCGCGGTTTCCGCCCGCTTTGCTGAATGCAATCGGCACGTTATGCACCGGCGTGAGTGCCAGCCAATCCCAGCCAGCAAGGTCTTTGGGATCATCAGCAACCGGTTGCGACGAGAGGTATTCAGCGGAGCCGACCAACTTGCGCTTGACCGAAAACAGTTTGCGCGAGGTCGCGGAGCTTTTTGCCTTCGGCCCCATACGGATCGCAATATCGAAGCCGTCGTCGATGAGCGCACGTCGTGTGTCCGAGAAATCCAGAAGCAATTTGATCCGAGGGTATGCCTTCGAAAACGACGCGATCTGCTCCGTGAAATGCGAGTGTGACAGAACGGATGGAATAGTTACGCGAAGCTCACCGCTCGGCGCAGTTGCGGAAACCGACAGATCAGCCAACTCGCCTTCGACGGCCTCCAGCATCTTGTGTGTTGCAGCCAGAAGCCTGTGGCCCTCGGGCGTCAGAGTCAGCTTTCGGGTCGAGCGATAAATCAACGCGACGCCAAGGCTCTCCTCAAGCTGCGAGATATGGTGACTGACCACCGAGGGCGACAGCCGCAGCTCCCGCGCAGCACCACGGAATGATCCATGGTCAATCGTCTTTGCGAAGATTGCCATCTGGCGCAGTCGGTCGATCATAGTGTCAGATATCCGAACAGTTAAATCTGTCTATTCCATCTTATGCTGGGATCAGGATTTGTCCATCTTGGTGGCAGAAGGCACGCAGAACTCGCGACGCCGTCAACCCAAGCCTCTTTTGACACTGTCATGGCCTTCATGGGGGCTATGGGCGGTGGCGACATGGACAGCATGGGTGCGCTTATGGCGGACGACATGGTCTGGCAGAACGAGGGCGACCCTGACCTGCCATGGTTCGGCACCTGGGAAGGCAAGGAGACGATCTTTGGCTTCCTCGGCACGTTCTCGCAGAATGTTCAGGTGACCCACTGGGAAAACCAGGACGCTTTTGCCTCCGGTGACACGGTGGCCGTGTTTGGTCGGATGAAATTGCTGCTGACAGGCTCTGGCGCGGAAACAGATGAGTTCACCTTTGCTTTGCGGGCCAAAGTGCGCGACGGACAGGTCGTGCTGTGGAACTGGTTCGAGGACACCTACGCTGTGAGCCAAGCCTTTCATGCAACCTAGGCACGCGGATCAACGCCGCGGCCGAGATGTTAAGGAGAGAGAGATGCACAGATTTCGAAACCTGATTTTTGTCTCGGCCGCAGTATCGCTGTTCGCCGCTGCGGCACCCGCCTCCGCCCAGGATGTGGCGTTCCCGATGCGCGATGGTGCGCGGCCGGAGACGACGAGCGGCGTGCCACATGTCCAGATTGGCATTCAGCCGGTCCCGGAACTGTCGGAGGAAATGCTGCGTCAGGTCGCCGACTTTCCCGGAGTCGTTCTTGGGGCGACCCGCGTATCACTCCCCGGTGCCGTCGGGTTCCAACTGACGGGCGACGTCTCGATCGCACAACCGCAGGCCATCGTTGGTGGCCGAGAGTTTGCGCATCTTCACCCCGACGGCAGCCTACATGCCTCATTGCACCCGGACACAGCCCGCGCTGCGGTGGAGGCCGGTTGGGCCGTCGCTCATCCTTGGGCCAATCAGCGCGCAGGTTGGGAGGGTTTCGTGATGATCTATACCCCACTCACCGAAGCCGAATTGGACGTGGTGCTTCAATTGGTGCGAGAGTCGTACACCTACATCACTGGCGACGCGTTGCCCGAAACGTAGCGATAGAAGCCATTGGTGCAAAGTGCAGCACAGGTCCAATTGGGCTCGCTGCCCCAATTCGCCGCTTGCAGTACGAACCCTCGCTCCAGTTTAGCGAATGATCGAGCATCATCCAAGACTGCGCAAAATCAATGGCTTGGCCAAATCCTTGGATGGCCGGTTCCGTAACGCCCATACCAACGGACTTGCTGCATAGGCATTGGGC
>JABDPD010000254.1 GCA_013042895.1 Boseongicola sp.
CATCGACCCACGCCGGTTTGCGGGTCACGCGAATGTTGAGCTTACAGCGCTAAAGGCAATCGAGGACTACCAGAACGAGTTCCGGTTCCACTTCCCAAACGAACACCGCCCCGCCGGGCGTATGGCCAAGACTACGCCCCTGACACCGGTTCTGGCAGCCGAGGGTGCCGAGTTCACTGTCGTCAACGGCTGGGAGCGTGCGGAGTATTTCAAACCAACACCGGACTTCAAAGTCACTCATAGCTTCCGCTTTGACGAAACTTTCGATGTTGTCGCGGCCGAAGTTGCAGCTGTACAAAACGCTGTTGGATTAACCGAAGTTAACGGCTTCAATCGGTTTGAAATCAAGGGCAGCGATGCTCAATCCTTCCTTGACAGAATGATCTGCGGCACGCTTCCCAAAAAGCCCGGACGTGTCGGCTTGGCGTACCTCTTGAACCATCACGGAATGCTGAAATCCGAGGCAACAATTGCGAACATCCCAGCGTCCGAGCGTGGCCCCGAGCGGATATGGTACGGCTCCGCCGCCGCTTCCGAGCTGCATGACATGGACTGGCTCACGCAGAACGTGCGAGCAGAAGAAGACGTTCAAATCCGCTCACTTACCCACGATCAGACGATCCTCGTTCTAGCGGGTCCAAGGGCGCAATCGATCATGCAAGCCGTGTCACGGGCCGACTGGACGGACACAGCGTTTCCCTGGCTTTCGGTACGTGAATGCTTTGTCGGTTTTGCGCCTGCGACGGTCATGGCCGTTAGCTTTTCTGGCGAAAGGGCATATGAAATCCACGTTCCCAACGCCTCGCTCTATGCCGCCTACACCGCCTTGCGCGAGGCCGGCACAGCGGAAGGTCTGAAACTGTTCGGCGCCCTGGCCGTTGAGTCGATGCGGCTCGAAAAGGGGTTTCTGCACTGGAAAGCGGACATTCTCACCGAGTTTGGCCCTTACGAGACGGGCCTTCAACGTTTCGTCAAAATGCAAAAACCAGGGTTTATCGGGCAGGACGCCTTGGCCAAACGCCACGAGAACGGCCCAAACAAAAAACGAGTCACGATGACGCTTGCCTCGACTGATGCACCGGCCCACGGCGGTGCTTCGGTGATGTTGGGCCAAGCGGTTGTCGGCACTGTCACGTCCGGGGGATGGGGGCATCGCACAGGCTGGAATATCGCCTACGCATTCGTGGACCCGAATGTCGCGGTCATTGGTCGAAACGTGCACATCGATGTACTCGGCAAACTTGTGCCAGCTGAGATCGTTGATCCCAGCCTCTACGATCCAAAGATGGAGCGCCTGCGCGGGTGATCAAAAAGCAGGCGAATCGCCGATTTTTGATCACTTGGCTCCCTAAAGCTCTCTCAGAGCGCTGTTACCCGTTGTCGCAGGGACGAAAATCCTTAGTTTTCCGCCGGTTCCCGCGGATGAACTGCTTGCAATTTTAGCGGTAGGTGGTTCAATGGCCTATGCTTGACGATGATGCGAACGTAACTGTCCGAGCAGAAATACGCTGTTCTACCTGTCCGGTGCGTCACCGTGCAGTCTGCGCGCGCGCGGATGCCGATGAACTGGCTCTGCTGGACTCCGTAAAGTTCTACAAAACCTATCAGGCCGGTCAGACGATTGCGCTGCGTGGTGATCCTCTTGAGGTCTTGTCCTCGGTTGTCACTGGTACGGCGACATTGTCACAGTCTATGGAAGATGGGCGCACACAAATTGTCGGGCTTTTGCTGCCGTCAGATTTCATCGGTCGACCCGGTCGCGATACCGTGGCGCACGACGTGACGGCTGTGACAGAGGTCACGTTGTGCTGTTTCCGCCGCAAGCCCTTCGAGGATTTGCTAGTGAACATGCCCCACGTGCAGGTGCGGCTTTTGGAAATGACGCTTGATGAGCTCGATGCCGCACGCGATTGGATGCTGCTTTTGGGGCGCAAGACTGCAAGAGAGAAAATCGCAAGCTTTCTTTTGTTGATCGCGCAGCGGACCGTTTCCAATACCATTTCCAATTCCGATTTGGCCTGTGACGACGAGGTTCGGATATCTTTGCCGCTGTCACGTGAGACTATGGCGACGTACCTCGGTCTGACCATCGAAACGGTCAGCCGACAGTTCACCGCTCTGCGCAAAGACGGACTCATCACGCTGGATGGCACTCGAACCGTCATTGTGCCGGATGTCGCGGCTTTGTCGGCTGAAGTGGGCGACGGTGACTAACCCCTTTTGACCTCGGTCAATGCGACGACGCTTCAGATCGTTCTTATTGTTCGCACACTATGTGAACAGGAGAACGACAATGTATAAAAATATAGCCATTCCAGTATCATTCGATGAAGAACGTGATACGGCCGCTGCCATTTCGGTTGCAACAAGTCTTGCGGATGAAGGTGCGCGGATCACGTTTATCCACGTAACTGAGACGGTGCCGACCTTCATTGCTGACTATGTTCCGCCGGAAACCATTAAGGCGAGAACCGAAGAGGTCAAGAATCGTCTGAAAGATCTGGCGAGCAAGGTTCCCAATGGTTCTGGTGTGATTGTGCATGGTTCCGCAGGGCGCGCGATTACAAACTGGGCTGGCGAAAACGAAGCTGATTGCATTGTTGTAGCTTCACACCGTCCCGTTGTGTCCGACATTCTGCTCGGTTCAACCGCCGCTTGGGTGGTCCGGCACGCTGATTGTGCGGTTCATGTCGTACGATAGATCCGCTTCTTGATCGAGATCAAAGCGGGCTGATCACAGCCCGCTTATTGCAAACTGGCGAACAGATCTGCGTCGAACCAGGCGCGAAATCGGGACAAGACTATGCTGAATGCTTTTAAACTTATTGTGCTGGGGCTTATCGCTCTGGTCGCGGCACTTGCCGCAAACTGGGGGCAGGACCTGGCCTATCAAGTCCATGCCGTCCTCATCATGCTCGTCGCCGCAGGGCTTTTCATTTCGATCCTGCGAAAATTTGACGATCCGGCTCCTATTTTCGATGAGACGGGGTATATGGATGGCGTCGTTCGAGCGGGCGTTATCGCGACGGGCTTCTGGGGGGTCGTCGGCTTCCTCGTCGGCGTTGTGATCGCTTTTCAGCTGGCCTTCCCAGTCCTCAACTTTGAATGGGCCCAACCCTACCTTAACTTCGGACGCCTGCGCCCACTGCACACGAGTGCGGTGATTTTTGCGTTTGGCGGTAACGCGCTGATCATGTCATCGTTTTACATCGTGCAACGCACCTGCGGCGCGCGCCTCTGGGGCGGCAACCTCGCGTGGTTCGTATTCTGGGGCTACCAGTTCTTCATCGTTTTGGCGGCAACCGGCTATCTTCTTGGCTCAACGCAATCCAAGGAATACGCCGAGCCTGAGTGGTACATTGATATCTGGCTGACGGTTGTTTGGGTCGCCTTCCTGCTGGTGTTCCTCGGAACGCTGTTCAAGCGGAAGGAAAAGCACATCTACGTCGCCAACTGGTTCCTTCTGTCGTTCATCATCACCGTCGCGATGCTGCACCTGGTCAACAACCTGTCGATCCCGGTCACAATCTGGGGCTCCAAGTCGGTTCAGGTCTTCTCGGGTGTGCAGGACGCAATGACCCAGTGGTGGTATGGCCACAATGCGGTTGGTTTCTTCCTCACCGCGGGCTTCCTCGGGATGATGTACTACTTCGTGCCGAAGCAAGCCGGTCGTCCGGTCTTCAGCTACAAGCTGTCGATCATTCACTTCTGGGCGCTGATCTTCCTTTATATCTGGGCGGGTCCGCACCACCTTCACTACACCGCTCTTCCTGACTGGGCCTCAACACTGGGAATGGTCTTTTCGATCATCCTGTGGATGCCAAGCTGGGGTGGTATGATCAACGGTCTGATGACACTGCAAGGCGCATGGGACAAGCTACGGACCGATCCGATCATCCGCATGATGGTGATCAGCCTCGCGTTCTATGGCATGTCGACCTTCGAGGGTCCGATGATGTCGATCCGCGCGGTGAACTCGCTGTCTCACTACACTGACTGGACCATCGGTCACGTCCACTCCGGTGCGCTCGGCTGGAATGGCATGATCACCTTTGGCGCGCTCTATTTCCTGACGCCAAAGCTATGGGGACGCGCGCAGATGTATTCGATGAGCGCGATCAACTGGCACTTCTGGCTCGCCACGATCGGCATCGTGCTCTACGCCGCGTCGATGTGGGTCACGGGTATCATGGAAGGCCTGATGTGGCGTGAAGTGGATGCGCAAGGCTTCCTCGTGAACTCGTTCGCCGACACTGTCAGCGCCAAGTTCCCAATGTATGTGGTCCGTGGACTGGGTGGCGTGTTGTTCCTCGCTGGTGCTCTGATCATGGTCTGGAACATGTGGATGACCATCCGGGGAGGCGCAAAAGTCTCCGCCCCGGTCGGCGTCCCAGCAGAGTAAAGGAGCGAACATTATGTCCGTACTCAGCAAACACACCATCCTTGAGAAAAGCCCGACCTTGCTTTTGGTCAGCTCTCTCTTGGTTGTCACTGTCGGTGGCATCGTCGAAATCGCGCCTCTGTTCTACCTAGAGAACACCATCGAGGACGTTGAGGGCATGCGCCCTTACTCACCGCTCGAACTGGCGGGGCGCGATGTCTATATCCGGGAAGGCTGCTATGTCTGCCACTCCCAGATGATCCGTCCAATGCGGGACGAAGTCGAACGCTATGGCCACTATTCACTGGCGGCCGAAAGCAAGTACGACCACCCGCACCAGTGGGGGTCAAAGCGGACAGGGCCAGACCTTGCCCGCGTTGGAGGCCGCTACTCGGATGCATGGCACGTGGATCATTTCACTGATCCGCAGTCGGTTGTGCCCGAAAGTGTGATGCCAAAGTATGCGTTCCTTTTGGACCGCAAACTCGACGGCGAGCATATCGGGGACCTTCTCAGCACACATCGTCTGGTCGGCGTGCCTTACACCGACGAGATGATCGCTTCGGCCCAAGCGGACTTCCGCGTTCAGGCTGACCCCGATGGGGACTGGGATGATCTGGTCGAGCGTTATCCGGGCGCGGTCGTGTCCAACTTTGATGGTCAGGACGATTTGACCGAGATGGATGCGCTGATCGCTTACATGCAAATGCTTGGCACGTTGGTCGACTTCTCGACCTTCACGCCAGACGCAAGCCGCTAAGGGAGGAATTGAACATGGAAACCTATTCCTTCCTGCGTGAATTGGCCGACAGCTGGGTCTTGCTGGCGATGGTCATCTTCTACGTCGGCGCAATCGTTTGGGCCTTCCGCCCGGGCAGCAAAAGCGTCCACGCCGACATCGCGGATATTCCGTTTCGCAATGAAACCTTGCCGACCGAAACTCCCTCGACCAATGCCAAGCCGGAGGCGCTCTGATGTCTGACAATCTACACCACGACGAAGTGACAGGCGTCGACACAACCGGCCATGACTGGGATGGCATCAAAGAGCTGAACAACCCATTGCCGCGTTGGTGGCTCTGGTGCTTCTACATCACCATTGTCTGGGGCGTTATCTACACGATCGCCTATCCGGCATGGCCCTTGGTTCAGGGCGCGACAGCAGGCGTGCTCGGGTATTCCACCCGCGCAGAAGTGGCCGAGGATATCGCGGCCGTTGAAGCACAAAACGCTGAAGTCTCGGCGCAACTGGCCTCGGCGGACCTCTCGGCCCTCGCTGTGACCGATCCCGCGCACCAATACGGTGTCGCAGGTGGTGCAGCAGTCTTCCGCGCCAATTGTTCGCAGTGTCACGGCTCTGGCGCGGCTGGCGTTCAGGCGGCTGGCTATCCAAACTTGTTGGATGACGCTTGGCTCTGGGGCGGCTCGCTTGAAGCCATTGAATACACCGTGCGCCACGGCATTCGGAACGAGCAGGACTTTGACGCCCGCTGGTCGGAAATGCCCGCCTATGAGGAAGTCTTCACTGATGAAGAGATCGCTTCGATTGCCGAGCACGTCGTTTCACTTTCCGGTCAGGATCACGATGCGACAATCGCGATGGCAGGTGCCGAGCTGTTTGCGGGCGAGTGTTCATCCTGCCACGGCGATGCCGGTATGGGCGACCCCGAGCTGGGGGCACCGAACCTGACGGACGCGATCTGGCTCTATGGCGGATCACGCGACAAGATCATCGAGACGATTACCTACTCGCGCTTTGGTGTAATGCCGGCATGGGGCTTGCGCCTCTCTGAGGCCGAAATCAAAGCGGTTACGCTTTACGTCCACCAACTTGGTGGTGGTGAGTAGGGCGCACATGCGCCTCTGAAGACACCGGACCGCGCTTCGGCGCGGTCCGGTAGCCTCCGGTCCCGGACCTGTTCGCATCATTTTCGGGGCCGGAGCGCTCTTTATTCAGGCACTTTGACACAGGTCAATGAGGGGTCAAGCGACCTATCTTAGACAACGATTGCGAACAGGAAAGATTCTGCCATGAGTGCGTCAGAACAACAGCCGCTTTATGCGCCCCACGAACCTATCTTCCCCCGGCGGGTTTCCGGCAAATTCCGCACGCTGAAATGGTGGATTCTCGCGATTACGCTTGGCATTTACTACATCACGCCCTTTTTGCGCTGGGACCGTGGACCGAACCTGCCCGATCAGGCGGTTCTGGTCGATATGGCGGGGCGACGCTTCTATTTCTTCTGGATCGAGATCTGGCCACACGAGTTTTACTTTGTTGCTGGTCTGCTGATCATGGCGGGCCTCGGGCTGTTCTTGTTCACCTCAGCGCTGGGCCGGGTCTGGTGTGGCTATACCTGCCCGCAAACCGTCTGGACTGACCTCTTTATCCTTGTTGAGCGCTGGATCGAGGGTGACCGCAATGCGCGCGTGCGCCTGTGGAAAGCAAAGTGGGACGCCAGAAAATTGCGTTTACGGGTCACCAAGTGGGTCGTTTGGCTGTTGATCTCTATCGCCACCGGCGGCGCTTGGGTGTTTTATTTCGCTGATGCGCCGACGCTGGCCGTCAACCTCGTCACCCTTGACGCGCCCTTCGTCGCGTATTCCACCATCGGTGTCCTGACTGCCACGACCTTCACCTTCGGCGGCTTCATGCGTGAACAGGTCTGCATCTATATGTGCCCATGGCCACGTATTCAGGCTGCGATGATGGACGACGACACACTGACCGTCGCATATCGCGACTGGCGCGGCGAGCCACGCGGGAAAGACAATCTCCGCCGCGCCAAAGCTGCTGCCGCTGCGGCTCAAGATGCTGAAACCATCACGGAACTGGCAGGGCCGGGGGCCGCACGCTATAAGGCGACGCCCTATCCCAACAAACCCGCAAGCGAGCCCAAACCTCACCTCAATGCTGACGGCATCGGCGACTGCATCGACTGCATGGCTTGCGTCAACGTCTGCCCTATGGGCATCGACATCCGCGATGGCCAGCAAATGGAGTGCATCACATGCGCTCTCTGCATCGACGCTTGTGATGAGGTCATGGAGAAGATCGGCAAGGACCGCGGTCTGATCGACTATCTCGCGTTGTCGGACGAGGGCCGTGAACGTGAAGGCAAGCCGCCCCGACCCATTTGGCAGCACGTCTTTCGCCTGCGCACCATGGTTTACACCGCCATCTGGAGCCTTGTTGGCGTCGGCTTGATCTGGGCGCTTTTTGTGCGCTCGGATATCTCGCTGACGGTCGAGCCTGTGCGCAACCCGCAGTTTGTCACACTGTCGGACGGCTCGGTGCGCAACACCTACACACTGCGGATCAGGAACCTCACAGGCGAAGACCGTGAGTTCCGCGTCCTGCTAAATTCTGAAGACATCCTGCGCATTGGCGTTGAAGAATCCAGCGGCATCCCGAACCACGTTATCGTTCCGGCGAACGAAACCTTGAGCGTGCGCACCTACGTCACCGCGCGGCCCCAAGACCCGGCCGCCTCTCGGGACCGCACTGACCTTAGCCTCTGGGTAGAAGACGTCGAAACTGACGCGCGCGCCGGGGAAAACACCGTATTCAACGGGAAGGGAACCTAATGTTTGGAAAACCGCTAACAGGCTATCATGTTTTGGCCATTTTCTGCTCGGCTTTCGCGGTGATCATTGCCGTCAATCTGACATTGGCCTTTCAGGCCGTCGGCACATTCCCTGGCCTTGAGACCAAGAACTCCTACGTGGCCAGCCAGAAATTCGACAGCGACCGTGATGCGCAACTGGCTCTCGGTTGGACCGTCGGAGCCGAACTTCAGGGCAGCGATCTGGTGTTAAGTGTGGACGACGCGCTCGGACCTGTCGTGCCGAAGATCGTCTCGGCGACGCTGGGTCGCGCCACCCATGTCGGCGACGATCAGACCCCGGCCTTCCTGCACAACGGCGCCGCTTTCGTGGCCCCCGTCGGAAAGCTTGAACGCGGAAACTGGAATCTGCGCCTCGTTGCTGAGGCTGCGGATGGCACGCTCTTTCGCCAACGCATCGTGATCTGGGTCGGCCTGTGACAACCGCTTGCCCTGCCTGCGCGGTTTCCCCCGCGGACTATCCCGCGGCCGGGGCCGCGGGAGCGCCGACGCATCAGCTCTATTTGCCGACCATTCACTGTGCGGCCTGTATCCGTACGGTTGAAACGACCCTCGCAGACCTTCCTGATATCAAGTCCGCCCGGGTGAATCTCTCGCAGCGCCGGGTGGCGGTCACCGCCAGCTATGGCGCCGACCCAACCCCGTGGATCGAAGCACTTGCGGGCGTAGGTTTTGAGGCCCACGAAGCCGATCTGGCCGACACCACAGATACCCGCGACCGCGATATTCTCATGCGGCTCGGCGTTGCAGGCTTTGCGATGATGAACGTTATGCTTTTATCAGTCGCCGTCTGGTCCGGAGCGGCGGACGCAACGCGCGACTTGTTCCACTGGATCAGCGGTGCCATCGCCATTCCCGCCGCCATGTTCTCGGCGCAACCCTTCTTCAAAAATGCCTGGTCCGCCCTGAAAGCGCGCCGGGTCAATATGGATGTGCCGATCTCGCTGGCGATTCTGCTGGCTCTTGGCCTGTCGGTCTATGAGACCAGCATGAGCGGCAAGCATGCCTATTTCGATGCGGCCCTGTCTCTGACCTTTTTCCTTCTGGCGGGCCGCGTGCTGGATCAACGGATGCGCAAAGCCGCAAGGTCCGCCGCGGAAGACCTCGCAGCCCTGGAACCCCGCCGCGCGATTGTGCTGCGCGACGACGCCCGCGAAAGTGTTTCAGTTGCTGATCTGGCCATCGGAGATGCGATCTGGCTCGCCGCCGGTGCGCGCGTCCCCGTTGAAGCGCGCCTCACTGAAGGCCGTGTTGAGGTCGACCGCAGCCTGCTGACCGGCGAAAGCGATCCTATCGAGATCAATACAGGCGACACGCTTTATTCCGGCGACGTGACCCTGACCGGTCCCATCACCGCCACCGTCACAACTGTCGGCGAAGATACGATGCTGCGCTCGATCATGCAGCTTGTGGCACGCGCCGAAGGGGCCAAGAGCCGTTACTCAGGCCTCGCAGACCGTGCGGCGCGCGCCTATGTGCCCATTGTCCACATCACCGCTTTCGCGGCCTTTGTCGTCTGGATGGCGATGACTGGAGACGTTCGCGTGTCAATGAACGTCGCGGTTGCAACCCTGATTATCACGTGCCCCTGTGCGCTGGGCCTCGCCGTTCCAGCCGTCGCCGCTGCTGCCACGGGAGGCTTGTTCCGCCGTGGTCTCTTGGTGAAATCCGACACGGCCCTTGAACGCCTGGCCAGCATTGACACGGTGGTCTTCGATAAAACTGGCACGCTGACACGGCCCACACTGACGGCTCCCGACACGCTCAGCAATGATGCACGCGCCGTTCTGAAAGCTCTGGCGATGCAGTCCGATCACCCGTTGTCCAAGAGCCTCGCCAAAACCCTCGGCGACATCGCCCCTGCGCGCCTCAGCCACATCGCCGAAATTGCCGGAACCGGTATCCAAGCCACCTACAACGGCCAAACCGTCCGACTGGGCCGGGGCGACTGGCTCGGCAGCGACGCCGCCACGGCCTTCCAGTTCACCGAAACCTACCCACTGCGCGTAAGCGAGCACCTCCTTCCCGGAGCTGCCGAAGGCATTCGCGCGCTTGAAGACATGGGCCTCAACATTCACGTACTGACCGGTGACAATGCCGCCAAAGCCCACGCCCTTGCACAAGAGCTTGGGATTAATACCGTGGTCGCGGACGTCGACCCAAGGGAAAAGCTCGCCTACATCGAAGGTCTGCAGACGAAAGGTCAACGCGTCCTCATGGTCGGCGACGGCCTGAACGACGTTGCCGCTCTCACCGCGGCCGATGCTGCGATCTCTCCCGGTACCGCTCTCGAAGCCAGCCGATCTGCCGCCGATGTGGTTCTGGTCTCAGGACAGATCGAAAGCGTCGCCGAAGCGGTGAAAGCCGCCAAACTTGCTCACCGCCTGATCGAGCAAAACTTCGGCTTCGCTGCCGCCTACAATTTAGTCGCCATCCCGCTGGCGGTTTGCGGATTTGCATCCCCACTTCTGGCCGCTCTTGCAATGTCGTCCAGTTCGATCACAGTGACCCTCAATGCTCTGCGCGCGAGGTAACACATGAACATCCTGATCATACTCGTCCCTTGTTCCCTGATCCTCGGGCTTAGCGCCTTAGCGGCGTTCGTCTGGACGATCCGCAACAATCAATACGAAGACATGGAGGGCGACGCCCATCGGATCCTCCTCGACGATACTCTCGATGATGCTCCCGCTCCGGCGAAATCTGCGCCCGAGTAAGCCCGCACTGCTAGTTTCCCGATTCCGTCCAATCTGCCGCATTTCCCCCGGGGTCGTTCGCGATTTCGAAAGAGTGAAACAGTCGCCGCCGTTTGATTTTCAACTCGCAACAATGAGATGTGAAATTCTCAGCCGAAAAAACAATTCTATTTCAGAGAGTTAAAACTCTCCGCCGAAGCCTTAGCCAAAAGACGCGGGATCCCGCTGGTTTCGTGGAAAATGCCTGATCCTTCACCTTTTTCTTGCCACATTCCTGTCTACGGTCAGTCTTGATTTACCGAGTCACGGCTTGCTGCGCGGCATCGCTTCGAAGTGAAACCGAACGCAGCGAACCAACAATCCGAGTGCTGTCCCAAGAACGAAAACATCCGATGCGTAGCCTTTGGGTTTACGCAAACGGGAGAGGATTGACATGAATACGACCGCATATTTCGACGCCTCCGCCGCTGATACCCCCGAGGGGCTCACCGCAATCATTTCAAGCGCAAGCGTCTCTGGCGTGCCAAGCGAAGGCACCGGCCTTCTCGGTGCCGCTTTCGTACCGGGCACCAAAATCTGGAACACTGATCTGGCCCGCGCCGCCGCTGAAGGCGAGCCGGACGCGACCTTCATCACCAGCGAAATCGCCTACGGTTCCAAGAAGAGTGACACCTCAATCGCCGAGTTCCTTGGCGACGACTCAGCCTCGATCCTCGGAAACGGCGATCTTGAAATGGGTCCATCCGCGCTAACGCTTATGGGCTTTATCTACATTCCTCCGGGCGTCCATGAGATCGCTGTCATCTCCGATGATGGCTTTGAACTGACCCTCGGCGGAGTCGAGTTCTCCGAGTTTGCAACGGGACGCGCAACAGACGAAACCGCGCGCGTTGCCGAGTTTGACGGCGGTCTGTACTCGATTGAAATGCTCTACTTCGACGGTGGCGGTGCTATGACGCTTGGCCTGCAAATAGACGGCCTCCCCGTGGATCAAAGCGCATTCTACCAGTCCCCCGAGGATTTCACCGATCCCCCCGCAGACGTTCCCCTTGTGCCGGTTGAAGACTACCATCCGTCCTTCTTCCTTGGTGAAGACAGCCTAGAGGTCGCCATCGACGGCACTGGTACGCAAGACCGCGACATTATCGAGGGTAGAGGCGCCGATGATGTGATCGAAGGCCTCGGCGGAGACGATGAGCTTTACGGCGGTTACGGCGACGACGTTCTGCGTGGTGGCGATGGCGACGATGTGCTCGACGGCGGTTTTGGCTCGGACGTTCTGGAAGGCGGCGCTGGCAACGACACGCTTATCTCGCGTTCCGATGCGGGCGAGCAGCGGATCGGTCAGCTTGCAATTGACAAGCCAACGCGCGGCGATCCCGACGGAGAGGTCGATCCTGACACGCAAAAGCTCTACGCCTACAATAACCAAACCCTTGTGGCCGACGACGTACTGATAGGAGGCGAGGGGGCGGATACGTTCCTAATTTCCCCTCAGATCAACGCCAAACTCGACATCATTCAACAGCATGTGAAAGCCGACGGCACGATCAACTGGGCCGGTGTTGCAGGTGAAAACAACGAACTTCACGACCACTGGGTCGACAGTTTCGGCATCGATATCATTGCCGACTATAACGCGGAAGAAGACAGTATTGCTGTCATTGGCCACACCGCCGTGCCCTATGTCACCTATGCCGATGTGATGGGCGACGACGCGCTGGAAAGCATTATCACTGTAATCTCCGTTCAGCACGGCGGAGGCGGAGCACACGATCGCGATCTGATCGGTCAGGTGATTGTCCACGGTGATCTGGTGGACGTCGAGGACATTCAAACCGACGACATGGTGACTTACGGTGTCGTCGACAATTACGCCGATGTTGTTCAGGCGTTGGTGCCAAACGGCGAAGAAAAGATCACCATCATCGACGGGGAAGAGGTCAAAGGCTACGACACTCGCGAACCGATGATGATGGAAGGTGACAGCGAGGACGCCGGTCATGGAGGCCCCGGCACGAACATGCTCGGCGCGGTCACCGGCAATCCGGCTGGGGCTTTTGACAACGATAATTTCTCCGAAGACATGCTCGAAACCCCGGTTCACGAGGAAGGCTATACACCTACCCGAGACCCGTTCGACCCGCTCGGATTTGAAGAGGCACCGGACTTCACAATCACCGGCAACGCAGGCGCAAACAACCTGAGCCCACCCGAAGCCGACGCTCCCGAAGGCCTGCCGGGCGCGCTTGGATTCTGGAGTTTTGCCGAAGGCGACGAAGGCGCCTATTCGGACGCGCGCGGCGGTGGCGAGGTGAAGGCCTACACGCTTTTTGAAAACCAAGCGCTCTTGAACACAGACGCCACCACTGATGGTCCGGACGGCTCGCCAGACGGAGCGCTGTATTTCAACGGAGAAGACAGCTTCGCTTTCCTCGACCACGATGCGAGCATGAACATCTCTCAGGGCACAATCGCCATGTGGGTGCGCCCCGATGATCTTGGCGAGAAATCGATGTTCGTCACCAAGGATCATACCGGCACAGTAGATGGCGGGCATTTCCGGCTTGGCCACACAGCGGAAGGCGGGCTGTTCCTGCGTATGGCCGAAGGCGATGGCGGATCGAACAAGGCCTGGACCACGGGTAACATTCTGACCGAAGGCGAATGGACGCATCTCGCTGTCTCCTTCACCGAAAGTGGCGTCACGGTCTATCTGAACGGCAGCGCGGTCAGCAACAATGCATGGTCCGCTGTTGAAGGAGACGTCGCAACGCCGGGCGCGTTTAGCGAAGCATACTTGATCCAAAATGACGAACCCTGGGTCTTTGGTGCGGACAGCTATAAGGCTGACCTCAACGACACTGCTCAACAATTTGCACTCGACGACGAGGACCTGCGCCACGAATTCGAAGGCGGCATTGCCGACTTTGGTGTCTGGGGTGGCTTCTCGCCGGACGATGCGCTTAACGCCAGTGAGGTCGCAGAGCTTTTCCAAAACGGCCCTGGTGCGGCGCTCACCAATCCATCCGGTCCTGCTCCAATGGCGGCCGGTGATGACATGATTTCCGGCATGGGCGGCAACGACACCATCGACGGCGGAGCTGGTGACGATGCGCTCGAAGGTGGCAGCGGCCATGACCAAATCGTAGGCGGCTACGGCGACGACCACATCAAGGGCGGCACCGGCAATGACACCCTAAATGGTGGTCGCGGCAACGACCTTCTCGAAGGCGGCAGCGGCGACGACGTGTTGATCTCGGGCGGAGATGCAGGCGAACAGCGCGCGGGCCAACTTGTGCTTAACGATCCCTCACGACCCGACGGAAACTCCATCGACTACGACTACCTGAAGCTCTACGATTGGATCGACCAAGAGATCGAAGCCGACGACGTTCTGATCGGTGGCTCGGGCAATGATACCTTCCAGTTCGAAACCTACATCAATGCCAAAAAGGACATCATACTCGAGCACGTGAACGACGACCGCACCATCGACTGGATGGGGGTTGCAGGCGAAAACACCTACATCCACGACCACTGGGTCGACGGCATCGGGATTGATGTGATCGGCGACTACAATGCCGAGGAAGATACAATTTCCATTAAGGGTCACACCACGCGTGTGGAGGTCGACTACAAGACCATCGACACCAACGGAGATGGCCTCGACGACGACGCGGTATCGGTCATCACGCTCTACTCGCAACAGGGCGCGGGTGGCGGCGCACACGACGAAGACTACCTTGGCTACATCGTAGTGCACGGTGATCGCGTCGAAGACGGCGACATCGAAACTGACGCCAAGGTCGCCTACGGGATCGTCGACACTGTTGACGAATTGCAGGAGGCACTTGCGCCAACCGGCGACACCAAAAAAATCGACCTTGGCGGCGAAGAACTGCACCACGGATATGACAGCCGTGATGTCGAAGGCGACCCAATTGGGGAAAGCCCCTGGGAGTATTCGTCAAACGATTGGTACAACAGCGGCGACCTTGACCTCGACAGCGCGGTTCCTGCGGGCCTCGAAGCTCCTAACGTTCTGCTTGCCCACGAGGGCGGTGAGTTTGATGCCGAAAACGGCCCCATTGAGATCCCGCACGCCGACGAACAGGCGACGGAAGAAGGCACATGGTCCTTCACCTTCACTGCCGACGATCCCGGTAACGGAGAGAACCAGGCGCTCTTGTCCAAAGACCACTCCGGCTTTGGTGACGGTGGTCACATGACCGCCTACATCACCGCCAACGGGACGCTGAAAGTCCGCTTCCAAGGCGACGAGGGCGAGAAATACCTCTACGACAGCGGTACCAAGATCGCTGCAGGCGAGGACAACCATGTCGCCTTCACCTTTGAAGGTGACGAGATCGGCCTCTACCTTAACGGTGAGTTGATCGATGCAGATTCAGGCTTCCCAGAAGGAATGTCTGGCAATGCGGAAGATCTTGTACTCGGGGCTTCGACACGCACTCGGATGGGCGAGAACGACAATCTTGACTGGGAGTTCGCTGGCGAGATCGGTAATGTTCTTCTCCTTGATCGCGCGCTGGAAGAAGTTGAAATCACTTTCCTTTCTGAAAACGACGGTGATCTCTCCGCACTTGATCCCCTCTACGCAAAGGCGGCCGAAGAAG
>JABDPD010000261.1 GCA_013042895.1 Boseongicola sp.
CGGGCGAGCAAATACCCGGTATTGTCACCTGCGACGGCTCCGGAAAAGGCCGCCACAACTGTTGCGACTGTGTTCAGATCACCTGTCGCCGCAAAGCTGCCGCCCGCCAACATCATCAAAGACGAGGGTATTGGCACGCAAAGGCAGGACAGGAACGTGACGACAAAGAGTATGAACACCCCATAACGCGTCATCAGATCAAGGATCGTTTCAGTCATCGAGGTTGGCCCGAAACGCGGCCGTGGCTTCGGCAACGCGCTGTTGCAACGTGTCGAGAGTTACCCCATTGGCCGCGGCGATGTCTTCAAGCCTAAGCCGTCGTGGTTGCTGGGATGGATCAAGAAATAGCGCGGGGCCAAGGACGTCTGGCGGGATCTCGTAGGATTGTGCGACATATCGTGGGGTCATCCAACCGGCGAGAGGCTGATCCTGATGGCGCGGGTCGTTCCAGTAAACCGCGGCCGCGATGGCCTTGAATGCAAAATAGCAGGCAAAGCAAACCAACGCGACGAAGGCTCCCAAAGCTGCGCGGTGGTGCGCCCAAAGAAATCTAATGCGGCTTAGCACTTTGTAGGAGGTTTCCCCAGTCTTTCGGCTTCATTACCCATGGAAACCGCACCACATGGTGGGCGCGATTACTACATTAAGACAGTGAACCGTCTGTAGTGGAATCGCAACGTTAGCCGTTCGTGCGTTCTGTAGCATCCGGCGCACTACGCTACTAGCGGTCATTCTCTGCAGCCAGGTTGACGACTGCAATGCGGACGTCACGGACCTGCGCGCCGCCGGCAACGTAGGGAGGTCTCCTAAGTGCGACGATCATAGCGGTCGAGCGTATTTTTTCCCGCCATATAAACAGCCACTCTGTCAAAAAGTTCCCCATCGATCTCAAAGAAATTGCAGTTTGATTTATATGCCAGACGTCCGTCCAGCTCGGTGTTGACGACCTTGAAGCGACTGGCAATTCGACCCGACTCCGGGTCGGGTACATGGATGAAATCCTCGTGCAGAACGGCACGGTGGCCCGTCCATAGCCGACGGAACATGTCGGCTATCTCTTCGTGCCCGCGCAACTCAACGCCGTGGGTTTCGACCGTAAACACACAATCTTTGGTGAGCATTCCCAAGACGCGAGGAAGGTCTTCTCCATCCACGGCAGAAAAATACGCCTCCACTAGTTCAATCTGCTGTTCAGCGCGCATCGTTTTCCAACCTTATCTGGTATCTACTCACCCGACCGATGATAGTCTGTCATGAATCACGGACAAGAACGAGGATGGTGGTTTGAAAAAAGTGTTGGTAATCATTCCGTTTCCGATGTCGGAGGGCAACCGCGCTTTGCGCAGCGCGCAAGTGGATGCAGTCGATCTTGGGCCGGATATCCGTTTCGATTTCCGTTCGGTTCGAGCAGCTCCCCGCAACTACGTGAGTGGAGCGGACTTGGTCGTGGCTGAAATCGGAATGCTGGAGGCGGGACTGAGAGCCGAAGCCGAGGGCTACGATGCTATCTGTATCGACACAGTAAGCGACAGCGGCGTCGCTGCATTGCGCTCAGAACTTTCGATCCCCGTGATCGGACCGGGCCGCACAGCTATGCTTATGGCCATGATGCTAGGCAGTCGGTTTTCCATCGTCACCATGTGGGAGCACTGGAGGCATCTTTATGAAAAGACCCTTACTGATCTAGGAATAGGTCACGCGTGTGTTTCGATCCGGTCTCTCGACATTGCGCCAGACAACCAATCTCTCATGTCCGGCAAGGAAGCTGAGCTGTTTCCCGCGCTCGAAAAATTGGCCCGGAGTTGTATTGAGTTGGACCGTGCGGAGGTAATCATCCTCGGGTCGACAACAATGCATCAATCCCACGCCTACCTGGCTGAAAGATTGCCTATCCCAGTGATCAATCCGGGTCCTTTGTCTTACAAAATTGCAGAAACGCTCTTGGGTGTTGGTTTGTCTCACAGCCGCGCAGCTTATCCAAGTTCGCCAGCACCGAAACGAGAGATGATCCACTCCATGCTCGATGCGGCCTCAAAGTTCGAGCATTGATCAGTTGGGCGAAAAAAACGCATTTGTTGGCGATGGTCGGCTCGGCCAATCCGTCTAGGTCTTCTCAGGGCTCGGTGCCGCCATTCGCTACGGCTTACACGAATGTCTGAACAGCCGATTTTGCGCTCTGACAGCATCGGTTCGTCGACGATGTATTGGCGCGTGGAGTGGGAGGAGAGGGTTGAGGAGTTTTCAAGACCAATATCCAACTTCCTGCGATCGAGCCGAAACAGCGGGCCTGGAATACGGTCCGGATTTTTGGGCAAGAGCGTTCGTCGCTGGCGAAGCAGGACTGGGCCAGTCGTGCCCGACGCGAACTCTCCGGTAGCCTTCGGGACTTGGCGCTGTTGAATCTCGCGGTGGACAGTAAGCTGAGAGGCTGCGATCTCGTCAGACCGAAAGTGACCGATCTTGTCGCAGAAGGCAGGGTCCGCGACCGTGTGGTGGCAAGGGATAAGCCCAAAAAACCCTCTCTTGGCAAAACAACTCAGTCTGCTCAGGGGCAGTGACGGCCACTGCCGCCCAAACTTAGAAAACCGGATTTGGAGCCTTGAGCGATGGTACAAAGAATAGCTAAGGTCGGACTATGCAAAGATACTTAGTTCTCGGTAGTTCGGTTTTTCTTGCGCTAGTTTCGCTCGTCGGCTTGTTCTGGAATCAGTGGTTTGGCGTAGGCCTATTAGTCTTCGGAACACTTTCGCTTCTGGGTACCTATGATGTCACACAAAAGAGCCACGCAATACTTCGTAACTACCCAATCATTGGGCATATGCGCTTCATTTTTGAAGGCATCCGACCCGAGATCAGGCAATATCTCATCGAAAGCGATCAAGACGAGGAGCCGTTCTCCAGAGATGAGCGCTCGCTTATCTATCAAAGGGCAAAGGGAGTTGAAGACAAGCGGCCCTTTGGAACGCGTCAGCGCGTCTACGATGCGGGCTATCAATGGGTTACCCATTCGATGGTCCCTCAGAAGCTGGAGGAACACGATTTTCGCGTGAAAATCGGAGGTCCCAATTGCAAACAACCGTATGAAGCGTCTCTGTATAACGTTTCTGCGATGAGTTTTGGTGCTTTGTCGGCGAACGCCATATTGGCATTGAACGAAGGCGCCAAATTGGGGGGGTTTGCCCACGATACCGGTGAGGGCGGCATCAGCAGGTATCACAGACAGGGCGGCGGCGATCTGATTTATCAGATAGGATCAGGCTATTTCGGGTGTCGGACAGCCGAGGGTCGTTTTGATCCGGATCGCTTTGTCGAGCAGGCGGCAAACCCGCAGGTCAGAATGATTGAGCTCAAGCTTAGTCAGGGTGCCAAACCTGGCCACGGGGGCGTGCTTCCGGCAACGAAAATTTCTGAAGAAATTGCTGAAGCCCGCGGCGTGCCGATGGATCAGGACTGTGTTTCGCCCGCTTCACATCCCGAGTTTTCAACGCCCTTGGAGCTTGTCGAGTTTCTCGGAGAGCTGCGACGGCTTTCTGATGGAAAGCCCGTCGGGTTTAAACTCTGCATCGGACATCGACGGGAATTCATGTGTATCGTCAAGGCGATGTTGGAAACGAATATCGTGCCTGACTTCATTGTCGTCGATGGCAAAGAGGGGGGCACAGGAGCCGCGCCGCTGGAGTTCGCGAACCACGTTGGAATGCCGCTGGTCGAGGGCCTTACGTTTGCACATAATACGCTGCGTGGAGCAGGCCTTAGGGATCAGATCAAGCTTGGAGCTTCCGGAAAGGTTGTCACCGCTTTTGATCTAGTGAAGGTCCTGGCGATAGGTGCCGATTGGGCAAATTCTGCGCGTGGGTTCATGTTCTCGCTGGGGTGCATTCAGGCGCAGGCTTGTCATACCAATGAATGCCCTGTGGGGGTGGCGACACAGGACAGACTTCGGCAACGCGCGATTGATGTCGGTTCGAAATCCAAGCGTGTCGCCCGATTTCATGAGAATACTCTGGAAGCATTGGCAGAAATCACGGGCGCAGCGGGCCTCTCCCATCCGCTCGAATTCAAGCCACACCATCTTATGATGCGAGAAAAAAGTCGTGAGATGGTCGGCGGCGACGAAGTCTATCCACAACTTCCAACGCGATTTCTTTTGGACGGAGCGACCGACGAATTCGGGTATTCGGCACGCTGGGAAAGAGCGTCTGCCATCAGCTTCGATCCTCCGAGTGAGGCGCGCAAATAGATCTCCTTACTCTCGGAGATAGCTTTTCGTTCTCTCTCAAGCCCCAAAACGGTGCATATTGAATGCCTTACTTCTGCAGCTTACAGTCGCAAACACTTCAATGTGCGCCGAATCCAACCACTTTGATCCGCCCCAATCTGGAGGTCGGCTTTGGGCTCAAGATCGTCATTCGCCGTACGCTGCTTGGATGACCGCAATGCGGACGAAGCTGGTATTGAGCGTTCTAAAATAAGTCATGTCATTTCGTCTTTGTCTTCTTGATGGCGGCCCTGGAGTGATTCTGCGTATGTGCCATCTTGCGGCAATGAAGCCTGTCATCTGTTTCAAAT
>JABDPD010000264.1 GCA_013042895.1 Boseongicola sp.
AGCACAAGCTCGGCAGACCGGCGGCCGATATTGAGACCAAGCGCATTCACGCCACTTGGATTGAGCTTTACCGGCACCGATGGCTTGCCAACTTTACCCTTGATCGCCGCGCCACGTTTAACCAGCCCGTCGGCCTCCAGCGCGCGGGTAATATTCGAAACGGTCTGCGCCGAAAGCCCGGAGCGGCGAGCAATTTCAGCGCTTGGCATCGCGCCATGACGCCGGATGAACGACAGAACCAGCCGCGCATTCTGATCGCGCAGGCCAGATTGATTGCTGCCCCCTTCGGGATCAAGGATATGGATGTCGCTTACGGTCAAAACCAAACTCTCCCTGCCGCAAACTCACGTAATCGCTTCGGTCTGTCAATTTATAAATCAAGTTTATTTATTTATTGACCGTGGCCTCGAATCGCCTATACGTTAGGTAATCCCGGCACAGGTCGGAGATGACAAAAAATCCTTGGGAGGAAACATGAAAAAGCTACTTTTGGGCACCGCATTTGCAACCGTTGCAGCAGCTGGCGGCGCGATGGCCGATGGCCATACGACGACGGTTTGTCTGATCACAAAAACCGACACGAACCCGTTCTTCGTAAAAATGAAGGAAGGCGCAGAAGCCAAAGCCGAAGAGCTTGGCATGACGCTGAAATCCTTTGCCGGCAAGATCGACGGCGACCATGAAACACAGGTTCAGGCGATCGAAACCTGCATCCTCGATGGTGCCAAGGGCATTCTGATCACCGCGTCCGACACATCGTCCATCGTCCCTGCGGTTCAGCAGGCCCGCGACGCAGGTCTGGTTGTCATCGCACTTGATACGCCACTGACACCAATCACAGCGGCAGATGCGACCTTCGCAACCGACAACTTCCTTGCAGGCGAGTTGATCGGCAAATGGGCTGCAGGTCAGGTGGAAGACACATCTTCCGCGAAGATCGGCATGATGAATATCAACGTGTCGCAGCCAACGGTTGGCGTTCTGCGCAACCAGGGCTTCCTTCAGGGCTTTGGTATCGACCTTGCAGATCCTGCAAAATGGGGCGACGAAACGGATCCTCGCATCATCAACAACGAAGTCACCAACGCGAATGAAGAAGGTGGACGTAAGTCCATGGAAAACCTTCTCACTATGGATGACGGTGTGAACGTTCTCTACACGATCAACGAACCAGCCGCGGCTGGCGCGCATGAGACGCTGAAAGACTTCGGCAAGGTCGATGACGTGGTCGTTGTGTCTGTGGACGGCGGTTGCCCGGGCGTTCAGAACGTCGCAGACGGCGCGATTGGCGCGACATCGCAGCAGTATCCATTGCTGATGGCTGCACTTGGCGTCGAAGCGATTAAGGCTTGGGCCGATGATGGCATCAAGCCCGGGCTGACACCTGGCAAGGACTTCTTTGACACAGGCGTCGCCCTTGTGACGGACAACCCTGTCGAAGGTGTTCCTTCGATCACGTCCGCTGAAGGCCTTGAGCTCTGCTGGGGCTAAGATACCTCTCGGGAGGGTGCGCCCGTCGCGCCCTCCCACTCCGGCTAGAGACAGACCGGAAAAAAACTGACATCATCGAGCAAAATCACAGTGCCTGACGGCGCGCCGTCTTGGGGAGGCAAATTCATGTCCGAGCAATCAGCCAACACAGACTACGAGGCCGCGTCGAGCAATCTGTCGGAAACCGTCGCCGAGTTCGAGGACACGCGCAAAGGCCTGATCGGCAAACTGCAACATGTCCTGCACGTGAACCCGGCCCTCGTGCCGCTGATCGTTCTCGTCGCGTCGATCGTCCTGTTTGGCATGCTGATCGGACAGCGCTTCTTCTCGCCCTTCGCGATGACGCTGATTTTGCAGCAGGTTCAGATCGTCGGGATCGTCGCCGCCGCGCAAAGCCTTGTTATCCTGACCGCCGGCATCGACCTTTCGGTCGGCGCGATCATGGTTCTGTCGTCCGTCGTCATGGGCCAGATGGTTTTCTCCTATGGCTTGCCGGTTGAGCTTGCGATCTTCTGCGGTTTGGTGGTCGGCGTTGTCTGCGGGATGATGAACGGATGGCTGGTCGCCTATATGAAGCTGCCCCCGTTTATCGTGACACTTGGCATGTGGCAGATCGTGCTGGCGTCGAACTTTCTCTACTCCGCAAACCAGACCATCCGCAGTCAGGACATTGAAGACACTGCCCCCCTCTTGCAGGTGTTCGGCACCAAGTATCAGGTTGGCGGCGCGACGCTGACGCTCGGCGTTATCTTCATGCTTTTGCTGGTCTTTGTGCTGTCGTATTCGTTGAAACATACGGCTTGGGGGCGCCATGTTTACGCGGTTGGCGATGACCCGGACGCTGCCGAACTGTCCGGTGTGAACGTCAAAGGCACATTGATGTCCGTCTACGTTCTTTCAGGCCTGATCTGCGCTTTCGCCGGTTGGGCCATGGTTGGCCGGATCGGATCAATCTCGCCCACTGTCGGACAGCTTGCCAACATCGAAAGCATCACGGCCGTGGTGATTGGGGGTATCTCACTCTTTGGCGGGCGCGGTTCGATC
>JABDPD010000284.1 GCA_013042895.1 Boseongicola sp.
GCATAAGCAATGCGTCCTTCAAGCGCTCATTGCCAATCTCAAAACTAGATTCCAAATCCGGCTCTGGCAATGATTGAGACTTTGCTTATTGCCAATCGCGGGGAAATCGCTTGTCGGGTGATTGAAACGGCGCGGCGGATGGGCGTTGAGACGGTTGCGGTGTATTCGGACGTGGATGCTGGGGCGCGGCATGTGGCTATGGCGGATCGTGCGGTCAGGATCGGCGGGGCGGCGCCGGGCGAGAGTTATCTGCGTGGAGATCGGATCATTATGGCCGCGTTGGAGGCGGGCGCGGATGCGGTGCATCCGGGGTATGGCTTCCTCAGCGAGAACGCAGAGTTTGTGGCGGCTGTTGAGGCGGCGGGGTTGATCTTTGTGGGGCCGTCTGCGGAGGCTATTCGCGCCATGGGGTTGAAGGACCGGGCGAAGGCTTTGATGGCCGAAGCGGGCGTGCCTGTGGTGCCGGGGTATCACGGGGAGGATCAGGAACCGGGGCATTTGGAGGTTGAGGCGGCGGAGATTGGCTATCCGATCTTGATCAAGGCGGTCGCGGGCGGTGGCGGCAAGGGGATGCGGCGCGTGGAGGGGCCTGAGGGATTTGTCGATGCGTTGGAGAGTGCCAAGGCCGAGGCGCTGGGCGCGTTTGGCAATGACGCTGTGCTGATTGAGAAATATGTGGCCAAGCCCCGGCATATCGAGGTGCAGGTGTTTGGCGATGGCGCGCGGGCGGTGCATTTGTTTGAGCGGGATTGTTCGTTGCAGCGTCGGCATCAGAAGGTGATCGAGGAGGCGCCGGCTCCGGGAATGACCCGTGAGGTTCGCGCGGCGATGTGTTCGGCGGCGGTGCGGGCGGCCGAGGCTGTTGGGTATAAGGGTGCGGGCACGGTTGAATTCATTGTGGATGCCTCGGAAGGGCTCCGGGCCGATCGGTTCTGGTTCATGGAAATGAACACCCGGCTTCAGGTTGAGCACCCTGTGACCGAGGCGATCACGGGTGTTGATCTGGTCGAGTGGCAGCTCAGAGTCGCGGGGGGTGAAGGGTTGCCTTGTGATCAAGTTGATTTGGCGATTTCCGGGCATGCGATCGAGGCGCGGCTTTACGCGGAGGATACCGAAGCAGGGTTCTTGCCTGCTGTGGGGAATCTGGAGCATTTGCGGTTTCCAGATGGAGTGCGCGTGGATACGGGCGTGGTCGAAGGGGATGTTATCTCGCCGTTTTATGATCCGATGATTGCAAAAGTGACGGTGCATGGGGCGGATCGCGGGGCGGCGTTGCGCGCTATGGCGCTCGCTTTGGAGGGGACGGAAGTTGCAGGAACGGTGACAAATGTCAGCTTTTTGGCGCGGCTTCTGGCGCATGGCGACTTTCAGTCCGGGAATGTCGATACCGGGATCATTGATCGCGACGGAGCGGCCTTGGCGGTGCCTCAGCCGATCTCCGAGGAGGCGCGTGCGATTGCGGCGGTGACGGTTTTGGGTCTGGATGCGGATGAGATGCAGGGGTTTTCGCTTTGGGTGCCGCTCTCGCATTTTGTCGGAATTGGCGAAGATTTGGTCCGCGTGACGCCACACGCCGGGGGTGCTGATGTGGAAGTGTCTGGTACGGTCTTGCGCGTGGCATGTGCGGACGGCGATTGGCGTGTGGATGGCGAAAAGATTGGGCTTCGGGCCGTACGGGTCTCAGATGGGGTGCAGGTCTTTGGGGCCGGTGGCGGGTTTGCGGCCTTGGCCGATCCTCTGGCGCGAGGTGGGGACGAACGACGTGGGGCGGTTCTGGCTCCGATGCCGGGACGCATCGTCCGAGTGGCGGTT
Source organism: Boseongicola sp. (assembly GCA_013042895.1). GTDB lineage: Bacteria > Pseudomonadota > Alphaproteobacteria > Rhodobacterales > Rhodobacteraceae > Boseongicola. The sequence goes on from JABDPD010000284.1 coordinate 1,813, forward strand.
TCGGCCGGAGACGCGGTGAGCGAGGGCGATGTTTTGGCGGTCTTGGAAGCGATGAAGATGGAGCATCGGCTCTTGGCTGTGCGGGACGGGGTCGTCGGTGAAGTGAGGGTGCGGAGCGGGGATCAGGTTGAGGCTGGTTTCGAGTTAGTGCGTTTGGAGGCAGAGGCATGAGCAGTGTTATTGTTTGCGCCGCGGTGAAGCGCATTGTGGTGCCTCCCGCGTGGATACGTTGGCCAGAATGTAAGGATGTGCGCTTTGGGTGAGCGTGTCGAGATCGTCGAGATGGGCCCCAGGGATGGGTTGCAGAACGAGGCACGGCCGATTTCGGTTTCGGGCAAAGTGGCTTTGGTGGACGCATTGTCGGGCGTTGGATTTCAGAGGATCGAGGTGGCAAGTTTTGTGAGTGCTAAGTGGGTGCCGCAGATGGCGGGATCAGACCAGGTTTTGGCTGGGATCACTCGGGTGCCGGGCGTGCGCTATGTGGCGTTGGTGCCGAACCTGCAGGGGTTAGAGGCGGCTTTGGCGGCGGACGCAGATGAAGTGGCGGTATTTGCTTCCGCTTCTGAAGGATTCAGCAGGGCCAATATCAACGCTTCGATCGAGGAGAGTTTGGAGCGGTTTCGTCCTGTTTTGGAGCGCGCGCGTGACGTTGGCGTTCCTGTGCGAGGATATGTCAGTTGCGTGACGGATTGCCCTTATGAAGGGGCGGTGGCGCCCGAGGCGGTGGCGCAGGTGGCAGCAGCTTTGCAACAAATGGGGTGTTTTGAGGTGTCGCTTGGAGACACGCTTGGTCGGGGGGCTCCTGAACGGGTGGATGCTATGCTTGGGGCCGTGTTGGAGCGTGTCGAGGCAGGTGCATTAGCCGGGCATTTCCATGACTCGTTTGGGCGAGCATTGGAGAATGTTGCTGTGGCGCTGGGCCGGGGGGTGCGAGTGTTTGACGCCTCGGTTGCCGGGCTCGGGGGTTGTCCGTATGCGCCGGGCGCGTCAGGCAATGTGGCGAGCGAAGCATTGGCGGTTTTCTTGGATGCGACGGGGTTTGAGCATGGGTTGGAATTAGAGAAACTGCAGGCGGCGTCGGAAGTGGCGCGGCGTTTGCGTGAGGAGGCGGCATGAGCGTGGTTGGGTTCGAGGAAGACGCGCGTGGAGTGGCGCAGGTCACGCTGCGACGGCCGGAAAAGCGCAATGCCATGTCCGGGGAGATGATCGCAGAACTGGCGGCGGTGGCTGAGCAGATTGCTGAATCGTCCAGTATTCGCGTGGTTGTTTTGGCCGCTGACGGCGATGTGTTCTGTGCGGGTGGGGATTTGAACTGGATGCGCGCCCAGATGGAAGCGGACGGCGCAACGCGGCGGCGCGAGGCAACGTCGCTGGCGATGATGCTGAAATCGTTCAATGAATTGGGTGTGCCGCTGATTGGGCGCGTGCATGGGGATGCCTTTGGTGGCGGTGTCGGACTGATGTCGGTGTGCGATGTTGTAGTGGCATCCAAAAGTGCCAAGTTTGGGCTGACGGAGACGCGTCTGGGGCTCATTCCGGCAACGATTGGGCCTTATGTGGTGGCGCGGATGGGAGAGGCGCGCGCCCGACGGGTGTTCTTTTCGTCTAGAGCGTTTGAGGCAGAAGAGGCGGTGGAGTTGGGTTTGGTCTCTCGCGTTGTGGAGTCGACGGACTTGGACGCAGCTATAGAGCGTGAATTGACCCCATATTTCGCATGTGCGCCAAAGGCCGTGGCAGAGGCGAAGGCTTTGGTGCGCTCATTTGGACCATCGATTGACGAAGCCGCTATTTCGGCTTCGGTAGAGGCTTTGGTGAAGCGGTGGGAAAGCGACGAGGCAGACGAGGGTACGGCTGCGTTTTTTGACCGTCGCCCGGCGCGCTGGATGCGCTAACTTTTTGTTCACAGACGCCGCTTATTGATTGTCCTGAGTGATAAGGGAATCAGTAGATGATCGGTGCAATTGGAGATCAGCCAGCGGCCTTTAGTCGTCCATCAGCGGTGGATGCCGGGCGGCGTGGTGAGGCTGTTGGCCAGCAGGCCAAAGCCGCCGTTGCTGCTGCGCGAAGTGCCGGGGCAGAGTTACCCAAGAACGCGCAAGGATTGGCCGCCTCAGGTATTGCACGCGGCGCCGATCCGGCGAGCATTTTTGCAGCTCTTGTGACCGAGGTCGCACCAGGAGACGCCGGTGGAAGTATGGGCGGTGTACCAACAACAGATGTGCAGGCGCCAGTTGTACCTGATGATGCAGGCGGAGCAGATACTCCAGTTGATGCGGCACCCTCAGCGCCGGTGGCTCCGCCGCCACCCAATGTGGCTGGCGTTGAAGACGGTGAGTCAGCTTCGATCGCGGATACGGGTGAAGTTGTCCAGGTGGCCGTGTCTCAAAACGTTCTGTCTGTCGACGATGGCGAGATTGCGCTTGAGCTGCTGACGCGTGAGGCGTCTGAGGCATAGTTTGATGAATATTGGAAGTCGCCCGGCGCTAAGGGTGGCTGTGTGTTAGGCTTCAGCAAGAACAGTGCGCGACGTTGGCAGCCGTTTGAGTGGCAATTCTGCGGAAGCTAAACGCGCAGAATTGATGCGATTTCGGGGGGCTCACGGCGTTGACCCCGTCGCAAGGCGCAAGTAGGTATTGGGTCAACAAAGCCTCGCGCATGAAACGACGCGGGGCTAAGACGGAGCCCAACGCGTGGAAGATATCCTACGAGAATACCTGCCTATCCTTGTTTTCCTGGGTCTTGCGATTGCTTTGGGGGCAGTTTTGCTACTTGCGGCGGTCTTTGCGGCGCCAAGCGATCCTGACCCTGAAAAACTCTCGGCCTATGAGTGCGGGTTTAACGCTTTCGATGATGCGCGCATGAAATTCGATGTGCGGTTCTATCTTGTCTCGATCCTTTTTATCATTTTCGACCTCGAGATTGCCTTCTTGTTCCCATGGGCTGTGGCCTTTGGAGGCATTAGCGATGCGGCCTTCTGGTCGATGATGGTCTTCCTAGGAGTTTTGACCATTGGCTTTGCCTATGAGTGGAAAAAAGGAGCTCTCGAATGGGAGTGAGCACGGGCGTTAACACAGCGGGTGCAGACCGTGAGGTCGCCACTCAGGCGCTGAACAAAGAGTTGCAGGACAAGGGTTTCCTTGTGACCTCAACAGATGACATTGTGAACTGGGCGCGCACCGGCAGCTTGCATTGGATGACCTTTGGTTTGGCATGTTGTGCGGTTGAGATGATGCACACGTCGATGCCGCGCTATGACCTTGAACGTTTCGGCACGGCGCCGCGCGCATCTCCACGCCAGTCCGATCTTATGATCGTGGCAGGCACACTGACCAACAAGATGGCACCCGCGCTTCGCAAAGTGTACGACCAGATGCCCGAGCCGCGGTATGTGATCTCGATGGGGTCCTGCGC
>JABDPD010000029.1 GCA_013042895.1 Boseongicola sp.
CCGCGATGCCTGGCATGCTGCCGGTCATAAACGAGTTTTGCGTTGAACAGGCGGTTCGCACGGGTTTGGGCCTCAACGCCGAGATTAACCTCACTTCTGCGTTTGACCGGAAAAACTATTTTTACCCCGATCTGCCGCAGGGCTATCAGATTAGTCAGCTCTATCACCCGATTGTAGGCGAAGGCGAAATCCTTGTTGACATGGGCCCCGGTGTTGCGCGCCTCGTGCGCGTCGAGCGCATCCATCTTGAGCAGGACGCGGGCAAGTCGATCCACGACATGGATCCGCATATGTCCTTTGTCGACCTAAACCGCACGGGTGTTGCGTTGATGGAGATCGTGAGCCGCCCCGATATTCGCGGGCCCGAAGAGGCCGCCGCATACGTGGTGAAGCTGCGCCAAATCTTGCGCTACCTCGGCACCTGCGACGGCAATATGCAAAACGGCAACCTGCGTGCGGACGTGAACGTCTCGGTCTGTCGTCCTGGTGACTATGAGAAGTATCAGGAAACACAGGACTTTTCGCATCTTGGAACACGTTGCGAGATCAAGAACATGAACTCTATGCGGTTCATTCAGCAGGCGATTGATGTGGAAGCCAAGCGTCAGATTGCACTGCTGGAGGACGGCAAAGAAGTCGTTCAGGAAACCCGCCTTTACGATCCCGACAAGGGCGAAACCCGCTCGATGCGCTCAAAGGAAGAAGCGCATGACTATCGCTATTTCCCCTGCCCTGACTTGCTTCCGCTTGAGATCGAGCAGGCTTGGGTCGATGACATCGAGGCCTCTCTGCCCGAGCTTCCAGACGCCAAGCGCGTGCGGTTTGTCACAGATTACGGCATGACCGAATACGACGCGAGTGTGTTGACTGCGGACGTCGAAAATGCAGCATTCTTTGAGGACGTCGCCAAGGGTCGTGACGGCAAACTGGCCGCGAATTGGGTAATCAACGAATTGTTCGGTCGCCTTAAGAAAGAAGACCTTGAGATAGCGGACAGCCCTGTGTCGGCAGCTCAGCTTGGCGGCATTGTCGAGTTGATCACCAAAGGCGATATCTCCGGAAAGATTGCAAAGGAATTGTTTGAGATCGTCTGGACTGAAGGCGGTGATCCGGCTCAGGTTGTTGAAGATCGCGGCATGAAGCAGGTCACGGATACGGGGGCGATTGAGACCGAAGTAGACCGCATTATCGCCGAAAACCCGGCACAGGTTGAAAAAGCCAAAGTGAACCCAAAGCTCGCCGGTTGGTTTGTAGGTCAGGTCATGAAAGCGACAGGCGGCAAGGCCAACCCGAAAGCGGTTAACGAAATCGTCGCGGCAAAACTTGGCCTTTAAGGTCGCAGCGTTACGTTTGCTTTATGGAGGCGATTTCGGGCAGGATCGTTTCTACGGCATGACAAAGGAGCGTCCCCGTGGTCAGGTTTGAGTACAAGGCAGTCCCCGCGCCAGTGCGCGGCACCAAAGCCAAAGGTGTGAAAACCACCGAGGATCGCTTCGCTTTGGCGATCACCGAGGCGTTGAATGAACACGCCACCGACGGCTGGGAATTCGTGCGTGTTGAGACTTTGCCATGCGAATCCCGCAAAGGCCTGACCGGCACACAAGTCACTGATCAGTCGATCATGGTGTTTCGACGTATCAAGCAAGCAGCGGCTTCGACAGAACCAAGGGAAGCCCCCTTACCACCTTTGACATTGGCTCCCGAGCCAACGCCAAGTCGCGTCGACCCTCCGATCAGCCGAATACCCGACAGCGCCGAGCCGACCTCTTAGGTCGAGATTTTCAACTCCAGCGCGTGAATGCGCCCGACCAGATCGGGACCGAGCGCGTTGTGAACAGCGCGGTGCCGCGCGATCCGGTTCATCGGCTCAAACACCGGCGATTGGATAGCGACCTGAAAGTGGCTTTCGCCCCCCTCCTGAAATCCCGCGTGGCCACGATGGCTTTCACTGTCATCGACGATTTCGAGCGCCGTGGGCTGGAATGCCGCTTCAAGTCGCATTCGCATTTCTTCGGTTACTGACATTTTTTTTGCGCCCTACCCCTTCAATCTTCAGACCAAGACAGTAAACTCATGCGTCCGAGTCGGAAAGGTGCAAGACCCATGAGTGAAGACCCCTTTGGTTTCAACCTGAGTGTTTCTGCGGATAAGAAGAAGCGGTCGCGTACAAGACGCGGCATGTCGGGCGCCTTTGAGACGTCCACGCGGGTTTGCGAACACACCGGATGTCAGGAAGTCGGTCAGTATCGCGCTCCGAAGTCACCGGATGATCTGGATGAGTTCTTCTGGTTTTGCAAAGACCACGTGCGCGAATATAACCTGAAGTGGAACTTCTTTAACGGTTCAACTGAAGAGGAGTTGGCCGAGCAGGTCGATAAGGATCGCGTGTGGGGACGCAAGACCAAGCCGTTCTCGAAGCCGGGCGAAGAACAGCGTGCCTGGGCGCGTTTGGGTGTCGACGATCCGCATCAAATTTTAGGGGAAAACGCGACGCGTAATCACGGCAAAGGGTCCGGCGGTTCTCGGAAACTGCCACCGACTGAGAGGCGCGCCTTGGATATTTTGGACGCACGAGATCACTGGTCGAAACCTGAAATCCGCAAGTCTTACAAGGCGTTAATCAAGGTTCTGCACCCCGATATGAACGGCGGCGACCGCAGCCAGGAAGAACAACTCCAGGAAGTGGTCTGGGCCTGGGACCAGATCAAGGACAGCCGCAACTTCAAGTGAGCCGGCCTCACTCGCGCTCGCCGATACCGCTTTCCGCCGGCCGCTGTGACGGT
>JABDPD010000296.1 GCA_013042895.1 Boseongicola sp.
AATCCGCACATATTCCGCGCCACCAATCATTTTCACGCCTTTACTCATCAAGCTGGCCCGATGGATCCAACCCGTGGTCTTGCCAAGTCTTTTACCCGGACGTTCTGCCTTCCTTTGCAGCAATGTAACTTGGCGTGGCGACGGCGTCGGTGTCGCACCAGATGGTTCAAGGCCTCCGCGATGCTTAGCCGGATCGGAGACGCCCCATTCTTCTTTCCAAATCTCAAGATTTTCGGCCGGGCTCTCTCCGTCATGCGTCAAGAATTCAGCCACATCGAACCCAATTCCACCCGCCCCGACAATTGCTACACGTGCCCCTGCCTGAGCAAGACCAGTCAGAACGTCGACATAACTAAGCACCTGAACATCTCCCGAAACTGGTATGCCAGGATCGCGTGGCCGGACACCCGTCGCCATGATCACACGGTCAAATCCAGCCAAGACATCCGCATCAGCCTCCACGGCAAGCTGAACATCAACGCCATGTTCGGCTAGCATCGTTCCATACCAGTCGATGAGTCCGAAGAACTCTTCTTTTCCGGGCACCATCTTCGCCATATTGAGTTGCCCGCCGATCTCGGCTGCGCGATCAAACAACGTCACCGCATGCCCGCGCTCGGCCGCGACTAAGGAAGCCGAAAGCCCCGCAGGCCCGGCCCCCACAACGGCAATACGCTTTGGATTCTCGGTTGCCGCATAGACCAGCTCGGTCTCATGAGCCGCCTGCGGGTTCACCAGCCAGGAAGCCACTTTCATTTCAAAGGTATGATCAAGACAGGCTTGATTGCACGCAATGCAAGGCGCGATTGTCTCTGAACGACCCGCCTTGGCCTTTGCGACGAAATCCGGGTCCGCAAGAAACGGACGCGCCATCGACACCATGTCCGCACAGCCATCCGCCAAAACACTTTCTGCCACCTCGGGCGTGTTGATCCGGTTGGACGTGATTACAGGGATGTTGACTTCGCCCATCAACTTCTTCGTCACCCAGGTGAAAGCGCCACGCGGCACCGATGTCGCGATCGTTGGAATGCGAGCCTCATGCCAGCCAATTCCGGTGTTCAAAATGGACGCCCCGGCACCTTCGATGGCATTGGCCAATGTCACAACTTCATCCCAAGTCGACCCGTTCGGCACGAGATCAATCATCGACAACCGATAGATCAGGACAAAATCATCGCCCACCGCCTCGCGAACACGTCGCACAACTTCAACAGGCAGCCGCATGCGGTTCTCATAGGACCCACCCCAACGGTCGGTTCTTCGATTGGTATGCGTCACGAGGAACTGGTTCAGAAAATACCCTTCCGACCCCATGATCTCGACACCATCATACCGCGCCTCACGCGCACGCACCGCAGCTGTCGTGATATCTGCGATCTGCTTTTCGATACCTTCCTCATCCAATTCCTTCGGCGCAAAGGGCGAAATCGGAGACTTCACCGCAGACGGCGCGACGCATTCCGGGCTATAGGCATAGCGCCCAGCGTGCAAAACCTGCATCGCAATCCGACCACCTTCGTCGTGAACACGGCCCGTTACCTTTTGATGGTTCGCTATGTCTTGCGCAGTGAACAATCCTGCAGCCCCCGGCAAAACACCGCCTTCCCGATTGGGAGACATACCACCGGTCACAATAAGGCCGACTCCGCCGCGCGCCCGTGCACCGTAAAACGCAGCAACACGATCAAAGTCGCCAACCTCTTCAAGACCCGTGTGCATCGAGCCCATCAAAACCCGATTGGGAAGCGTCACGTGCCCAAGATCCAGGGGTTGGAAAAGATGAGGATACTCGGTCATGGTTTATGCCCTTCGCAAAGTTGCCCCGACACTGACCCAAGCCCGCTTGGCTGTCACGAGGGAACGCCGCGTCAGAACCTTTGTCTCGTGCAGATTGTTCCGACCCTTGGGATCGGCTAACGTCTGGGAAACAGAACAAGCAACGCGGGGGCGGTCGAGCGGGTGACAGTGCTTGCAAAATATCAGCGGCTCGAATCCGAAGGCATCTGGCGCGCCGACGAGGACGCTCAGCGGCGTGATATCATCGTCTCAATCGGCGAGGCTACTCTGACATTGACCGACCTGAACGAAGTCGCCCTAACTCATTGGTCCCTCCCCGCCATTCGCCGCCAAAATCCTGGGACCCGCCCCGCAATCTATACCCCGGGAGACGATACAACGGAAACACTCGAAATCGCGGACGACGAGATGGTCGACGCCGTCGAAAAGGTCCTCCGGGCCGTTCGCAAACAAGGACGCCATCCGGGCCGGCTTCGCACGCTGATATACGGCGGGATCTCACTGGCAATTCTCGTGTTAACTGTTTTCTGGCTGCCCGGAGCCCTCTCGCGATATGCCGCGAGCATTATCCCGGAAGCCTCTCGTGACAGCATTGGATTGCGCATCGCCACCGACATCGAGCGCCTCACTGGTGCCCATTGCGAAGAACCTGTAGCGCGCGCGGCCCTTGATCGCCTGACTTTGCGGCTTTTTCCAAACGCAACACCGAACGTCTTGATCCTGCCGTCTGCGCTTGAAACCACGCAACATCTGCCAGGCGGCACCATTCTTGTCAGCCACAAGCTCGTCGAAGACTTTGAAACCGTGGACGTTTTGGCCGGCTTCCTTTTAGCCGAAAACCTACGCCGCACCTCCTACGATCCATTCGAACGCCTGCTGAGGGATGCAGGACCCACTGCGGTGCTCGGGCTTTTAACAACCGGCAACATGAGCGAAGATGATCTGCGCGCTCACGCCGAAAGTCTCATCGTGGCGACCCCCGCCAGTCTCGATCCATCGCAGCTTGCCAGTCAGTTCCTCGAAACCGAGATCAAGCCCGACGACTACACAGTCGCTGTTTCACCATCGGCAGAAACCGTCAAAGCATTCGAAATCGCAAGTGCACAAATCTCGGCCGCCCCGCTGCTCACCGACAGCGAATGGATTGCCCTTCAGCAAATCTGTGAAGACTAGAACGGTCTATTTGGTCCCAAACATTCGGTCGCCTGCGTCTCCAAGCCCTGGCACAATATACCCAAGCTCGTTCAGACGCTCATCCAATGACGCCGTAACGACAGGCACATCAGGATGCGCCTCTTTCATGCGCGCAACACCCTCTGGCG
>JABDPD010000305.1 GCA_013042895.1 Boseongicola sp.
CGCGCTGGCAGAGGCCGCGCTCGATCTCGGCTTTTACCTCAGCATGTCCGGCATCGCCGCCTTCCCCAAATCCCAGGACCTGCGCGACATCTTCGCCGCCGCGCCCGTCGACCGCATCCTCGTCGAAACCGACGCCCCCTACCTCGCGCCACCTCCAAACCGAGGTAAACGCAACGAACCAAGCTACGTCGCCGACACTGCCCTCAAGGCGGCTGAGGTTTTCGGTATGGATTACAAAGACTTCGCCGCCAAGACCGAAGCCAATTTCAACCGCCTGTTCTGGAAAGCTGCGGAATGGCAAAACTGACCTTCACTATCCTGGGCTGCGGCTCGTCCGGCGGCGTGCCCCGCTTGGGTGGCCTCTGGGGCGACTGTGACCCGGCCAACCCCAAAAACCGCCGCACCCGCTGCTCACTCCTCGTTGAGCGCACGACCGACCAAGGCACCACTCGCGTCCTTATCGACACATCGCCCGACATGCGCCAACAACTCCTGAATGCAGGCGTCGGGCACCTCGATGCAGTCCTTTACACACACGGCCACGCGGACCACGTCCATGGCATCGACGATCTGCGCATGATTGTTTTCAACCAGAAAACCCGCGTTCCCGTCTGGGCCGACGGCCCCACGCAAGAGCGCCTTTATGGCAGCTTCGGCTACGCCTTCATCCAACCCACCGGATCGTCCTATCCACCGATCCTCGACATGTTCACCATCGACGGAGATGTGACCATTACCGGCTCTGGCGGTGGCATCACCTTTTCCCCTTTTGAGGTCGAACACGGCTCCATAGACGCACTCGGATTTCGCGTTAACAACGTCGCCTATCTCCCTGATGTTGCTGTCATTCCTGATGAATCGTGGTCGTACCTTTCCAATCTCGACCTTTGGATTGTCGATGCCCTCCGACGCTCCCCACACCCAACTCACGCGCATCTCGAACGCACGCTGGAGTGGATTGATCGGGTCAAACCAAAACAAGCCGTCCTCACGAACATGCATATCGACCTCGACTACGAAACGCTCAAAGCCGAGACCGCAGACCACATCACACCCGCCTACGACGGCATGAAAATCGAGCTGGACGACTAACCAAAGTGCAAGCACTCCTTGACGTCATCCTCCCCGTTTTCCTCGTCATGGGGTTTGGCTACTTCGCCGTTTGGAAAGGCTGGTTTCCAGACACCGGCGTCGACGGACTGATGAAATTCACCCAGAACTACGCCATCCCCTGTCTGCTGTTCCGCGCCATTTCGACCCTTGATCTGTCTGCCCAATTCGATCCCGCGCTCCTCATATCCTTCTACACGGGCGCAACCTTGGGCTTTACCGCCGGTTTGCTCGGCGCACGACTTCTCTTCAAGCGCAGCTGGTCCGACGCCGTCGCCATCGGTTTTGTCTGTTTGTTCTCCAACTCGGTTCTACTTGGCCTACCGATCACAGAACGCGCCTACGGGGTCGACGCCTTGGCCGCGAACTTCGCCATCGTCGCGATTCACGCTCCGTTTTGTTATATGCTCGGGGTCACCGCGATGGAGATCGCGCGCGCAGAGACCCGGAACCCCGCAACGCTTGCGCGAAAAATCCTGCGCTCGATGTTTCGCAACGCCTTGGTCATCGGCATCGGCCTTGGGCTGATCGTTAACCTCTCCGGCCTGCCACTCCCCGGAGTCTTAACCGACGCCGTGGACATGATGGTCGTTGCAGCTCTCCCGGCAGCGCTTTTTGGCCTCGGCGGCGTCCTCGTCCGCTACCGTCCAGAGGGTGATTCCAAAACAATCGCAATGGTTTGCGTGATTTCGCTGATCTTGCACCCATCGATCACACTCAGTCTGGCCACGCTTTTCCAACTTGACCGAGACGCAATAAGATCCGCCGTGTTGACGGCCTCCATGGCCCCCGGCGTCAACACCTATATCTTCGCAAACCTTTACGGCAGCGCACGTCGAGTAGCGGCAACATCGGTGCTTGTCGGGACGGCCGCATCCATCATCACAGTCTGGCTCTGGCTTTTGCTCCTGCCCTAAGGACTCTGTTTACACTTCTTAAACATTAACCGTGGTAATTCCTTACTTGTGCCCCAACAGGGTCACAAACTCGGGGTTTCATTATCGTCGAAGCAACAGGAATCATTCCATGACCAATGTCATTGCATTTCGTCGACCGGCTGAACGCCAAATCAACGACCGCCCGATGCGGGGGGCCACGTTGTTTCTTCATATTAAACAGACCGCACTGATCGCGCATCTTGCCAAACCTCAGGGCAATCGCGCTGTTAAAATCAAGAAATCCAGCCGCTCGTAAAGCGCTCGACTTCCCCTTCTCATCGCAGACCGCTACCGCTAAACCGTAAAAAACGAGTTTAGAGGGCTGCGTGATGAACACTTATGATCTTTCCGGCAAAACAGCAGTCGTCACCGGCGGCGCGCAAGGCATTGGATTGGCCGTCGCCGAACGTCTTTTGGCCTCAAGTGCCCGGGTTGCCAGCTGGGACATGAACGCTGCACGCAACGCGGACACCGTAAGCGCTTTTAAGGCAGGCGAAAACGCCGTCGCCATTCAAGCCGACATCTCCGACTGGAACAGCGTACAAAACGCGCTCGCCGAAACCGAAGCCGCACTCGGCCCCGTCGACATCGTGGTAAACAGTGCCGGCCTTGCCGGTCCGAATGCCACTGTCGAGAATTATGACATCGAAACCTTTGCCCAGATATGCGCCGTGAACCTGAATGGCACCTTCCACGTGAACAAAGCCGTAGTTCCCGGCATGCGTGCCCGCAACTACGGCCGCATTGTCAACATCGCCTCAATTGCGGGCAAAGAAGGCAACCCGAACGCCTGCGCGTATTCTGCATCCAAGGCAGGCGTCATCGGATTCACCAAATCTCTTGGAAAAGAGCTCGCAGGCCACGACATCGCTGTGAACTGCGTTACTCCAGCCGCCGCCCGCACCCCGATTTTCGAACAAATGAGTCAAGAGCACATCGACTATATGCTCTCCAAAATCCCCCGCGAGCGCTTCCTCGAAGTTGAGGAAGCTGCCTCTATGATTGTCTGGCTCGCCAGCGCCGAGAACTCCTTCACAACCGCCGGTGTCTTCGACCTCTCCGGAGGCCGAGCTACTTACTAACGGATTCAGCCGTTGGAAACAGCAGGGAGAACGCCAAACCGTCGATCAAAAACGGCGAGGCGTTTGAAACCCCAGCAAGAAGGGCGAGACCTATCCCTGCTGACACGACCCTCACCAAGAACCTTTGAAATGAGCGTGCAAATCTAGACATTCATTGCGACCGAAGTTGATTTTGGGGATGTATCATTGGCATTGTATGACACAGAGAGCAGCTCCCCATCGCAATTGTCACAATTTGTAATTGTAACAAGACCATTTGGATCTGAATAAATTCGCCCTCCTTCACTTACAACTTTCCTCCAAGTTGGTCCCTGCGCTTCCAAAACTCCCTTTACAACAATAAACTGCCGTCCATAGCCGGCCTCCATGGCTAACGTATCGCCAATCGGTAGATGGCGAGTACCAAGTTGGAGCGAGTCCGATATTTTCAGGTTTGCTTGCCGTAGCGAGGTCTCTGAGGGCCTATCTTTTGAAGTACTTTTGAATTCACGCTCTGTTTCCAGACGCCCTTTTCTCTTCATTATTTCCACTGCGTCTTTCACCAGCTGAGAGCTTTCGCGATTCGTGACCAGTAGAGCATCGGGGGTGTCAACAATCACGATATCTTCAAGACCCACCACGCTAACCAAACGGCTTTCCGATCGAACTAAAGTGTTTGAGGAGCCAACGGAAACAACGTCGCCTGTAAAGCTATTGCCACTGCTATCTAAGTCCGAAACCTCAAACATAGCGGCCCAGCTTCCAACGTCATTCCACTTAACTGAAAGCTTTTTTGAAACTATGCGGTCAGATTTTTCGAAGACCGCGTTTTCTGTTGCTGCTGCCTTGGCTGCCTTGAAAGACTCGCGATCAAGATGGATCGCATCTGAAAAAACACTGGCATACTCAACAGAACGTTTTACTGCGATCGCGGTATTGCGGTCGAATCTCTCATATTCTTCTATCAGTGTTCTTGCTGAAAATAGTGCTATTCCAGACGCCCACAAGGCACCGTAGTCTTTGATCAGCCTTTTGGCTTTTGAGGCTTTGGGCTTTTCTATGAACCGATCGCATAGATGCAGTGCTTGATTGCCAGGAACCGGTGGGCCGGGAACCACATAGCCAAAACCGCTGTCCGGACTTCTTGGAGTAATTCCGAACACGATTATCCGCCCACTGCGCGCAGTATCCATGAGGCGTTTGGAGATTGGACTCATTTTTCCTTGGATGAGATGATCCGCTGGAGTCACAAGCATTAATGCATCGGATTCTCCTTGGCACAACCTGTAGGCTGCCGCCAGCACGGCCGGCCCGGTTCCCCGAGAGATAGGCTCACAGACGATAGCACCACTTGAATTGATATCAGATAGCTGTTGCTGAACGAGATTGAGGTGACAATCATTGGTTACAATGGTTGGCGGAAAAAATGACTCACCTGTTTGCCGTTGAACAGTCTCTTGAAAGAAAGAGACTGATGCTTCTCCGCCTGTAGACTGGAACTGTTTTGGACAATTCGTTCGAGATACTGGCCAAAGGCGCGTGCCGCTTCCTCCGCAGAGGATAATCGGATGAATTCTCTTCATAACGTTGCTCCACTTTGCAGAGGCTCGACTGGGGATTGGGCCAAACTGCGGCATTGCGGAATTTTGAGTTCACTCAGCTTATAGTTTTCCGTGTTGTTTAAAGGTAAAGCCCAATGAGCGTTTTCAAAGTTCAGCAAAGTTGAGCCGAGGTCTCCGTCCTTGTAGAATGGAAAAGGCCAAATACACTTGAATTGCTCCAATTTGTAAGAATTTTCCAGACTGTCCAATGCCAACTCCGATTTGAACGTAGCTCCGCGAGACTCGAAATCTATCGCCCAAAATTGTCGAAATTTTGGTCATCGCGAAAATGCTCTGCCTCAATTCAGGGCCTAT
>JABDPD010000307.1 GCA_013042895.1 Boseongicola sp.
GCGCAGAGGGGCTGTTGGATTCTGGCTGTTTGACGGTTTTGAAGCACGCTCCAGGGCATGGCCGCGCGAAAGTGGATAGCCATAAGGACTTGCCGCGTTACGAGGTGCCGCTGGCAGCGTTGGAGGCGACGGATTTTGCACCGTTTCGGGCTTTAGCGGATACCGGCATGGCAATGACGGCGCATATTGTCGTTCCCGAAATTGATGCCGAGCGCCCCATAACGCAGTCACAAGCGGGGATTTCCTATCTGCGCCAGAAGCTTGGTCTGACGGGGCTGTTGATGAGCGATGACATCTCGATGAATGCGTTGGCCGGAGATGTTGTGAGCCGAGGGCAGGCGGCCTTGGCGGCGGGGTGCGATTTGGTGCTCCATTGCAATGGTGATCGCCGTGAGATGGAAGCTATATCCGATGGTCTCGGGCGTATGGGGCCCGCGGCGGCGAAACGCGCAGATATAGCGTTGGCGGCGCGGCGAACCACAAGGGATATTGACATTCCGGCCTTCGAGGCGGAGTTTGAGGCCTTGATGCAAGGAGCCTGAAATGCCGGATGGCGACACCGATTTTGACGATGTAGACGCCCGCCTTGCGGCGGAAGCGCTGATCGTTGACGTCGATGGCTATGAGGGGCCTTTGGACTTGCTGCTGACGCTGAGCCGGACGCAGAAAGTGGACTTACGCAAGATCTCGGTTTTGGCTCTGGCAGAGCAATATCTAGCGTTCATTGATCAGGCGAAATCGCTCCGGATTGAACTGGCAGCGGATTATTTGGTGATGGCGGCCTGGCTTGCGTTTTTGAAGTCGCGCCTGTTGTTACCGCCTGACCCGACGGACGAGGGTCCGTCCGGCGAGGAATTGGCGGCGCATCTGGCGTTTCAATTGGAGCGTCTTTCGGCCATGCGCGAGGCTGCGGCTAAGCTGATGGCGCGGGATCAAAAGGGACGGGATTTCTTTGTGCGCGGCGTGCCGGAGGATGTGACGCGCGTGAGGAAGGTGCGCTATACGGCGACGCTTTTGGACCTGATGCAGGGGTATGCGCGGATCCGGACCAAGGATGAGTTTCGCCCCTATTCGATGGACCGCGCGCATGTGATGACGCTTGAGCAGGCGCTGGACCGGATGCGCGGGCTCATTGGATTTGCCGGTGAGTGGACAGACTTACTGTCGTGGTTACCGGAAGGTTGGGAAACCGATCCCGGGCGGCGGCGTTCGGCGACGGCGTCGCATTTTGCCGCATCGTTGGAGCTTGCGAAGGCAGGTGCCATTCAGATCCGGCAATCGGATACCTTTGCACCCATTCAGATCAAGGCGATGGCACGTGGCTGACGAGATTGATGAGGATGCGGGCGAGAGCCTGTTTGAAGCGCCACCCTTGGGCGAGCAGGAGCGGATGGTTGAGGCTATTTTGTTTGCCACGGCGGAGCCTGTGACGGTTGCCGAGATGAATGCGCGTATGCCGCATGGTGCGGATGGGGCGCAAGCCGTTGAAATGCTTCGCAAACGCTATGAGAGCCGCGGGGTGGCCGTAGTTAAGGTTGGGGACGCATTTGCGATGCGGACAGCGCCGGACCTTGGGTTCTTGATGCGCAAAGAGACGGTTGAGACGCGTAAACTCAGCCGAGCCGCCATCGAGACTTTGGCGATTATTTCCTATCACCAGCCCGTGACACGGGCCGAGATTGAGGAGATCCGAGGTGTGTCTGTGTCTCGGGGGACCGTGGATCAGTTGTTGGAGCTGGAGTGGATCCGGTTTGGGCGGCGCCGTATGACACCAGGCCGTCCGGTCACATATGTGGTCACGCAGGACTTTCTGGATCACTTCGGATTGGAGAGTGCGCGAGACTTGCCGGGCGTGAAGGAGCTTCGGGCGGCTGGATTGCTGGAGAGCCGACCTCCGCCGGGTGAGCCCTTGCCGGGTGAGGACGAGGAGCATGATGAGAATCAAGCGGAAATGTTTGAGGATGAGGATTGAGCGCGATGAATATTGAGCGGGTTTTACGAATGGTGATGCGGCGCTTTTTGATGAAGGGCGCGCGCAAGGTTATGAGTGACAAAGGCATGGCACCGACACCGGGGGCGAAAAAAGCGGGGCAGACGATGAAGGTTGCGCGCCGCTTTGGTCGGATGGCGGGACGGTTTTAGGGATTGTTCCCCAGGGGCGCTGCCCCAGATGCGGAAGGCGCATCTTCGCTGAGTTTTTGCATCAAAAGACTAGCTTTTGAAGTGCTTTGACAGCTTGAGGCCCTGGCCTTGGTAGTTGGATTTGATCTCGCGGCCGTAGAGGGTTTTTGGGGCTTCAGTCATTTTTTCGTAGA
>JABDPD010000309.1 GCA_013042895.1 Boseongicola sp.
CATCCGCACTCCGCGAATGACGACCTTATTGAGCAGTTGACCAACAGGTTTGTGCAGCAATCAACAGATGACTATCAGATGGCGGCTTTCACTGTATTCAGTGAGCTAATCGGCAATGTCATGGAACACAGTCAGACGCCGCTGCGGGGCTTCGCCGGACTTCAGAAATACAGCGGCAACAAGAATCACAAAGACCATATCCAGACGGTCGTGTCCGATAGCGGCGTCGGGATCGCCAGTACGCTCCGTCCGGCATTAAGGGCACATTACCCGAGCCTGTACGAGCGATTCGGTCAACGCTCCCTTGAATCGGATATTGGAATCGTTACCGCCGCCATGAGCGAAGGCGGCGTCAGCCGCTTCGGCGGGGCACGCGGTCTTGGCTTCAAGAGTAGCCGTGAACAGGCTACCAAGTTCAACGCGAAGTTCTCCGTAAGGCAAGAGCGCTTTTACCTGACTTTCGTCTACAAAAAGGGCCAGCTTGTCGAAGTCCAGCGCCAAACCAAAGTCATAAAACTGAACGGAACTCACATATGTTTCGACTTCTACCTTGATTGAACCTATTTAATCTCCTATATTTAAGCCGATGAAGCAGAAACCGACCATCATATATCTAACCGAACTAGCGGGCAAAAAGGACTTCCTTTCCGGCAACCAGCTCGGCAAGGAAGTCTTTCAAAAACTTCAGCGAGAAGTCGAATCCGTTCCTGGTACCGCGATCTTTGGTGTTTCTTTAAAAGGCGTGCAGGCAACAGACGCTTCATTTCCAAGAGAAAGCGTGATTTCACTTATCAAGATGCTGTGCGGTGAAAAGGCATTCTTTCTGAAAGACTTTAAGTCTGCGGATCTCGTGGATAACTGGGATTATGCTGCCAAGGCGAAAAACCAAGCCGTCATCATTTTGAGGGGCGCTCAGGACTATGATGTCATTGGCCCGGAACTCGGTGCTGCGACGAAAGAACTGCTCGCTTTCGTGATGAAGGAAGGCGTCGTGACAACGTCAAAGGTAGCTAAGAAGTTTGACGTGTCTGCTCAAAATGCCAGCGCAAAGATGAAGAAGCTCCATGGCATGGGGCTCGTGTTCGGTTCCAAGGAGACGGCAGAAACCGGCGGTCTGGAGTATGTATATCATGCGATCAGATAATTCTGCTTAAACTGGTTGCATTAAACAGAATAGTGTGGTAGTTTAACAATAGGTGGCAACGCCTTTTTTAAAGCTATCTGATTAAACCGCTTAAATGTAACAGAAATGGAGATACCAATGGCAACCAACCCCCCAACCGGAGACAGCCACCGTAAAGGCGCCGTCCGCAGCAGGTCCCAGACGAAAACCCCGTCCGGGCACTACGTAAAACGCGATGCCGATAGCGGCCGCTTTATGGACGTGAAAACGACCGATAAGCGCCCGTTCAAAGGCGTCCGCAAAGAGAAATAGGAGACGCAAATGAGCGATCGCAAGCACGGCCACGATCACGGCCACCAAGACGATCATGGACATGGCCATGATCCCAAGCCCCATCCCAACGGGCCTGAACTCTTCATCGACAACGATCCCTTCGATTGGGACAAGAAGAAGATCACCGGTGCGCAGCTCCGCGTACTCGGGTCACTGCCGGACGATGTTGAAATCTTTCACAAGGTTCCCGGCCAGCCGGACGAAGAAGTCAAAAGCGATACGGTCATCGATCTGACCCTGCAAAGGGGCCCGGACCGCTTCTCAACGCAGCCGGTCGGCTCGCAGGCGGGGTGACGTACGATGCCGCTGCTCCTCGACACAGATTACGCCGAGCTCGAGGAGCGCGGCCTCGAATACGTTGAAGATGAGGCCCAGCGCTTCCTCGTGTTCCCGAAATATCCGCTCCCTGAGGGGCTCTATCAGGAAAAGACCTGCGAAGTGCTGGTGATCATCCCGAATAACTACAATCAGGGCGGCATCGATATGCTCTGGACGCACCCGCACCTTACGCGTCTGGATGGTAAGGCCGTTCCGAAGATGAACGGGCCCGGTGGCGGCGACAACCGCCAATTCGCCGGAAAGGAATATTGCCGCTGGTCACGTCACTGGAATCACGCGCCTGTCGCATGGCGTGCCGGTAATGACAACATTGTCACTATCCTGCGCCGAATTTCGTGGGCGCTGGGGAACCCGGATGCCAACAAATGACCGGCGCGCGGATTACATTGCTCGGGTCTGCGCACACCGACCTTACACGCTTCCTGGAATCACACCCGGACGGTCACGAAAAAGCCGCCGCTGTCCTTTTTCGGCGGCTACACATTTGCGTTGACGGACTGCCAGACTGTGACCGCTATATAGCGACCGAGATTGTCCCCTTCAAAGACGCCTGGATTACCGGTAGCTCACCCGCCCATATGGCGTTCGACCTCGCGCCCCTGCGCGAACTCTTCCGCCGCTGCGAAGAGGAGGGGCTGGTCTTTGGCTTCGTACACAATCACCCTGGAGGGCCGGCGGCGTTTTCTCACATTGACGAGGAGAACGAGCGCACCCTGGTCACGGCGATCCGTAACCGCAATGGAGCGCACATAACCTTCGTGGCAATGCTCTGGGCGAACGGTGAATGGACCGCGCGCACGCGGTCCGGCTCTTCGCCCGAAGAGTCCGTCCCGGTCAGACATACTCTCGTAGTTGGAGAGCGCATCGTGCTTTTCGGGTATAGAAAAAGCAGCAGCGAACATGACGCGGTGCAAGCACGGCAGGCGGCGGCGTTCGGTAAGCCCTTTGTTGACATGCTCCAGTCCCTGCGGGTTGGTGTCGTTGGTAATAGCGGCACCGGAAGTCCATTCGGTACTCTGGGCGCGCGTGCCGGTATCGGCGAGCTTGTGCTGATCGACAAGGACCTGCTCGCAGAGAGTAATCTGAGCCGTGTACGCGGTCTCATGAAGCGCGATGTCGGCCATGTCAAATCCGAGACGCTCAAGAGTTTTATCGATGGCATCGGGGTTTCCGTGCGTGTTGCGGCTATCGCTTCGGACCTTGATACCAACCCGGATGCGCTTGATGCCCTTGCAGGTTGCGATGTCATTATCGGCTGTACGGATGACTTCGCTGGCCGTGAAGTTATGAATGCAGCGGTGTACGCCTACCTGCAGCCCTATATCGATATCGGACTCGGCGGCATGGTCGACGAGGGTAAAGACGGCCATCCCTATCTGCGCTACCACTATGGCCGTGTCAGCACCATCCTGCCCGAGGTCGGGCAGTGCCTGTTCTGCCAGGGCGTCATCAAGGACGTATGGATTCAGACGCAGCTTGCGCGGCGCGAAAATCCAGACATTACCGACGAAGAGCTCAAAGAACGCTATCTGGAAGACGGCAACACGGACGCGCCCGGCGTTGGTCCGTTTACCAGCGCTTCCGCTGATTTTGCGCTGGCAACGCTCTTTGATCTGGTTAAACCGTTTCGGCGTTTTGCGCCGGAAGTGCGCCGCGACATGTACTTCATAGACTTTGTGAAGATGGAGATAAACAGCCATCAAACAGTGGGTGATTCCGACTGCCCGTATTGTCGCGCGCATGAATTTCTATTATTGAAAGAGTCATGCAGGCTCAATCGACCATCTTTGGGCAAGCGCGATGAATTTGTTTAGCCGGATCGCCGCGTGGATAGGCTCTGTCTTTGCCCCACGCCCCGCTGGGGGCCGGGAACCGGCACGCGCGCCAAAGCCGCTGCCGCCGGTCGTATTCCCGGCTATTACCTTTGTTGAAAAGCCGCCGCCGAATACGGAGGTCATGGCCGGTCAGCTCTACTATGTTGTAAACGGGAAAAAACCCAAATGGATTCTCTTCAAGTGCCCGTGCGGCTGCGGTGACGTAGTCACCCTTTCTGGGCAGACCGCGCACCGACCCCACTGGCGTCTGACCCGCACGCAGCCCGGCAGGCCGACCCTATATCCCTCCGTCTGGCGCGATAAAGGTTGCATGAGCCATTTCTGGCTGCGCGATGGCCGGGTCGAGTTGTGCTTTGATACAGGAACTCATCCTGATCTCCGAACGTCCCGCTGAAGAGGGGACAATGCCCCGCGTATGAGCGCCGTTACTTTGCAGCATGAAGTTCGGGATAAACCGGGGCGCCATCTAGCACCTGATACGCAAATAAGCTATCTTGATTAAGCGGCAATCGTCCGCAGTAGCGCAACCTTCTTTTGCAGGGGATGAGAATTGGCGCAAGCCTACAGTACCCCGGAACTCCTCGGGCCTCTTAGTGATTTCGAAAGCAAGAACGCTCCGGACTCCATTTACC
>JABDPD010000313.1 GCA_013042895.1 Boseongicola sp.
GGCCACGTCCATTCTGAAGCCAATCAGAGAATCAGATCCAACTAAGCTGGCGTTTTTCACCGGACGCGACCAGTCGCAGAGCTTCACGTCTTTCTGGGCACAAGGCTTCGGCACACCAAACTACGCGGCACACGGCGGGTTTTGTTCAGTTAATATGGCCGCTGCAGGCATCTACACAATGGGCGGCGCCTTTTGGGAGTTTGGTCAACCCGACTGGGATCGGACCAAGTTATTCATGCTGTTCGGCGTCGCAGAAGACCACGACAGCAACCCGATAAAGATGGGCCTCGGCAAGTTGAAGAAGCGCGGTGCCCGCGTCATCGGCGTCAACCCCATTCGGACTGGCTACAACGCAGTCGCAGATGATTGGGTTGGAATCACACCCGGTACCGACGGCCTGTTTATTCTAAGCCTTGTGCATTGCCTGATGAAGGCCGGCAAGATCGACCTCGACTATCTGGCACGTCTCACGGATGCGCCATGTCTGGTCAACGCTGACGAAGCATCCGACGAGTTCGGGTTGATCTTGCGAGATGAGGCCGGGAAGGCCCTCGTGATTGATCGGCGCACTGGAAAACCTGCGGCCTTTGACTCAGAGGGTGTTGAGCCTGACCTTTCCGGCTCTTGGCGACACGCTGGCTTCACACATCGCCCGGTTCTGCATCATATGGCCGAGCGTTACCTGACAGATGAATATGCGCCAGAAACCGTTGCGAGCAAAGTAGGCATCGAGGCGACACGCATACGCGCCATTGCAGCAGACATCGCCCGTGTGGCTTTTGAAGAGGCAATTGAGCTCGATCGCGAATGGACCGATTTCCGCGGCGTTAAACACAAGAAAATGGTCGGGCGGCCCGTCGCGTTTCACGCGATGCGCGGCATCTCCGCCCATTCCAACGGCTTCCAGACCTGTCGCGCTTTGCACCTACTGCAAATAATACTTGGTAGCGTCGAAGTCCCCGGCGGTTTCCGTTTCAAACCGCCCTATCCAAAGCCCGCAACAGCACATCCCAAGCCTCACGGCAATGCTCAGCCCGGCAAGCCTCTCGACGGACCGCACCTTGGCTTCGTTCATGGCCCTGACGACCTTCTGATCAACGACGACAATACAGCAAAACGCATCGACAAAGCCTTCTCATGGGACAACCCCATGTCGGCACACGGTATGATGCATATGGTCATCTCGAACGCGCACGCGGGCGATCCCTACAAGATCGATACGTTGATGATGTACATGGCGAATATGTCGTGGAACTCGTCAATGAACACATCGGGTGTCATGCAGATGCTGACCGACACCGATGAGAACGGCGAATATGTCATTCCAAATATCATCTACTCGGATGCCTATTCCTCAGAGATGGTCGCCTATGCGGATCTGATCTTGCCAGACACGACGTATCTCGAACGGCACGACTGCATTTCACTCCTTGATCGACCAATTTGTGAAGCCGAAGCGGCCGCGGACGCAATCCGTTGGCCGGTCGTCGAACCGGATAGAGATGTGCGTGGATTCCAGTCCGTCCTATGCGAACTGGGCGGAATGCTGGGACTGCCTGGCTTTACAAATGAAGATGGCAGCCAAAAATACGCCGACTACGCGGACTACATTCAAAACCATGAGCGCAAGCCGGGTATCGGACCGCTTGCGGGGTGGCGCGGTAACGGAGATGAACACGGTCGCGGTGCGCCGAACCCGGACCAGATTGAGAAGTACAAGGAAAACGGCAGTTTCTGGATCAGTCATATTCCTGAAGACGCCGAGTTTTATAAGCCCTGGAATATGGCCTACCAAGATTGGGCCGTGAAGACCGGCATCTTTGATGCCCCTACGCCGTATATTTTCACGCTGTGGTGCGAACCATTGCGAAAATTCCAACTCGCTGCAGAAGGCAAGCACCGCCTTTCCCCGCCAGAACATCTAAAAGAGCGTTACGCTGAAACGATGGATCCACTGCCGGTTTGGTATCCTCCATTCTCGGATGCGGACCAACGCTTTACCGTCCATGCACTGACCCAGCGCCCGATGGCTATGTATCACTCGTGGGGCTCGCAGAATGCTTGGCTCAGACAAATTCATGGCCGTAACCCACTTTATGTTCCAACCAAGCTTTGGGAAACGAACGGATTTGCAGAAGGTGACTGGGCTCGGGTGACGTCTCCACATGGAGAGATCACAGTGCCTGTCGTGCATATGGCGGCGCTGAACGAAAACACCATCTGGACCTGGAACGCGATTGGCAAACGTAAAGGGGCGTGGGCTTTGGATGAGGATGCACCCGAGGTTACAAAGGGCTTCTTGCTGAACCACATCATCCACGAGCTGCTTCCATCGAAAGGCGACGGCTTGCGCTGGGCTAATTCTGACCCGATTACGGGACAAGCCGCGTGGTTCGATTTGCGCGTGAAGATTGAAAAAGTCGCCGCTCCGCAGGAGTCGATGCCCGCGCATCCGGCACAGAAAAGTCCGGTGCCAAAAGCGCCAGAAAACGTAAAACAGAAGGTGGGCTCATGACCTCACTTCCCACCCATACCGAAAAGACACTTGGTCTTGTAATTGACTTAGACACCTGTGTTGGATGTCATGCTTGCGTTACCGCTTGTAAGGGCTGGAACACCGAGAACTACGGCGCACCGCTGGCCGACACTGACGCTTACGGTGCGGAACCGGTTGGCAGCTTCCTCAACCGTATTCATTCTTATGAAGTGCAGCCGGAGACCGGCGGTCCAGCGCAGCTTTTTCACTTCCCAAAATCCTGTTTGCATTGCGCAGATGCTCCCTGTGTAACAGTTTGCCCAACGGGAGCGAGCTACAAACGTGTCGAGGACGGGATCGTACTGGTCAACGAAAGCGACTGTATCGGTTGCGGATTGTGTGCTTGGGCTTGCCCTTATGGTGCTCGCGAGCTGGACCCGTCCGAGAAGGTCATGAAGAAATGCACGCTCTGCGTAGACCGTATCTACAACGAAAACCTGCCCGAGGAAGATCGCCAACCCGCTTGCGTGCGCACCTGTCCCGCTGGAGCGCGTCACTTCGGCGATCTGTCAGATCCGGAAAGCGATGTATCCATCCTGGTGGCCGAGCGCGGCGGGTTTGATCTGATGCCCGAGCAAGGTACGGCTCCGGTAAACAAGTACTTGCCACCGCGCCTCAAGGACGAGGCTCCAGACTTCGATATACTTGCCCCCTACCTCGAACCCGTCGCGGAGGAACCTCAGGGCTTCCTTGGCTGGCTCGACAAAACACTGGAAAGGATCGGCTAATGCATCCGGCGCCGTCGATCATCATGTTCTCGACCCTGTCTGGTCTTGGCTTCGGGCTATTGACCATGCTTGGACTTGGGTTTCCCGAAGTCTCTGGCTGGGTCGCCTTTGTCTTTTTCGCCATCGGGTTCGCTCTTGCCGGCGGTGGTCTAATCTCAGCAACATTCCACCTTGGCCATCCCGAGCGGGCTTTGAAATCGTTCACTCAATGGCGATCCAGTTGGCTGTCGCGAGAAGCATGGGCCGCAGCTGCTGCTATGTCTGTTATGGGCCTCTACGCTGCCCTGATCATTTTCACTGGGACTCGCGTGGCTATGCTAGGATGGATTGGCGCTGCGCTTTCGCTTTTAACGGTATTTACCACCTCGATGATCTACACGCAGCTCAAGACCGTCCCGCGATGGAATCACTGGTCGCCGCCGGTGCTGTTTATGGCCTACGCTATAGTCGGCGGGCTTCTCATGGCCGGCCAAGTGAGCGTGGCAACGCCGCTTTTGGTAGCGCTGGGCGTTCTGCAGATCGTGGCCTGGGTAGACCAAGACCGTAAAGAGGCGGCCTCCGACACCAACCTCGCGACAGCCACTGGGCTTGGACATATCGGTAGCGTTAAAGCGTTTGAATCGCCCCATACGGGCGGCAATTATCTTACCCATGAGATGGCATTCCGTATTGGACGCAAACACGCGCAAACCCTTAAAATCATTTCGGTTATTCTAGCTGTAGTGGTTCCGCTAATCCTGTTGTTGCTTCCATTCCATCATATGTTCGCATTGCTTGCGGTGATCTCGCATTTTGCGGGAGTTGCGGCACAGCGTTGGTTGTTTTTTGCAGAAGCAAAACACGTGGTCAGCCTTTACTACGGGCGCTAACTGCATACCGGCTATTCAGGGGGGTGACGTTGTGTCAGTTGCTGTTTTTTCTGCAACTGCATAATGTCCGGCCAAACTCGGCCGAAGCTGCATGCAATGGTCGACCATGCACTTGATGAGGAGACACACGCATGACCAATGTCGTTATCGCCAGCGCCGGACGCACAGCCGTCGGAAGCTTCAGTGGCAGCTTTGCCAACACGCCAGCCCACGATCTGGGTGCCGCAGTTATCGAGGCTCTCGTCGAACGTGCAGGAATCGACAAATCGGAGGTGTCTGAGACAATTCTAGGGCAGGTTCTCACCGCGGCTCAGGGTCAGAACCCAGCGCGTCAGGCCCACATCAATGCTGGCCTTCCAAAAGAAGCCTCCGCATGGTCGATCAATCAGGTTTGCGGTTCGGGCCTTCGCACAGTTGCCCTTGGCGCCCAGCACATCATGCTTGGCGACGCGGACATCGTTGTTGCTGGCGGGCAGGAGAACATGTCGATGAGCCCCCACGCTCAGGCAATCCGCGCTGGTCAGAAGATGGGCGATCTGAAGTTCATCGACACAATGATCAAAGATGGCCTTTGGGACGCATTCAATGGCTACCACATGGGTCAGACGGCTGAGAACGTGGCCGACCAATGGCAGATCACCCGCGAAATGCAGGATGAATTCGCTGTTGGAAGCCAGAACAAAGCGGAAGCAGCACAGAAGGCCGGAAAGTTTGATGACGAAGTCGTCGCGTACACTATCAAGACACGCAAAGGCGACATTGTCATGGACAAGGACGAGTACATCCGTCACGGCGCAACACTTGAGAACATGCAAAAGCTTCGCCCCGCTTTCACAAAGGAAGGTTCGGTTACGGCCGCGAACGCATCCGGCATCAACGACGGCGCTGCTGGCGTTTTGTTGATGAGCGCGGATAACGCTGAAAAGCGTGGCATCCAGCCACTCGCGCGCATCGCATCTTATGCAACTGCCGGTCTTGATCCGTCGGTCATGGGCGTTGGGCCGATCTACGCATCGCGCAAAGCGCTCGACAAAGCGGGCTGGAGCGTTGGTGATCTTGATCTAGTTGAGGCCAACGAAGCCTTCGCAGCACAAGCCTGCGCCGTGAACAAGGACATGGGTTGGGACCCTGAGATTGTTAACGTCAACGGCGGCGCGATTGCTATCGGTCACCCAATCGGTGCCTCAGGCGCCCGCGTTCTGAACACGTTGCTGTTCGAAATGCAGCGCCGCGACGCCAAGAAAGGTCTTGCCACACTTTGCATCGGTGGCGGCATGGGCGTTGCGCTCTGCGTTGAGCGCGACTGATTTACATTGAGGCGGCACCACTCGGGGCCGCCTAACTCACATACAGGATTTCGGACCATTGACGCGTCCGGACAATTAGACGGAGGAACGTCATGGGACGTGTAGCACTTGTAACCGGCGGTAGCCGCGGAATCGGCGAAGCCATCTCGAAAGCACTGGCCGCCGAAGGGTATTCGGTTGCCGCGACTTATGCGGGCAACGATGAGAAGGCCGCAGCCTTCACAGAAGCCACAGGGATCAAGACCTACAAATGGGACGTTGCCGACTATGACGCATCGGCCGCGGGTATTGCTCAAGTTGAAGCAGACCTTGGCCCGGTCGAAGTAGTTGTCGCCAATGCTGGCATCACTTGGGATGGCTTCTTCCACAAGATGACGCCTGAGCAGTGGAATAAGGTCCTCGCTACAAACCTTACAGGTGTGTTCAACACAGTACGCCCTGTTTGGCCTGGTATGCGCGAGCGGAAGTTTGGCCGCGTGATTGTGATCTCGTCGATCAACGGTCAAAAAGGTCAGGCCGGTCAGGTAAACTATGCGGCGACCAAAGCTGGTGACCTAGGCATCGTGAAGTCTCTTGCGCAGGAAGGCGCGCGCGCTGGTATTACTGCAAACGCTGTTTGCCCGGGCTATATCGGAACAGAAATGGTTCGCGCCATACCTGAGGAGGTCCTGAACTCGAAGATCATCCCGCAGATCCCAGCCGGTCGGTTGGGTGAGCCTGAAGAAATCGCGCGTTGCGTTGCGTTCCTTGCTTCAGACGACTCGGGCTTCATCAATGGTTCGACAATCTCGGCAAACGGCGCTCAGTTCTTTGTCTAAGCCACCTGGTAGCTAGAAATAGTTAGGGCCGCTCCATCCGGAACGGCCCTTTTTCATCCGGGAAGGCTTGCAACAATCAGCGGATGGAAAAAATTCGCCCAACCATGGTGGCAAACATCTCAGAACGCTCTTTGTGAGCTTTGCGGATTGCGTCGCGAACACGGGCGTCTCTAGTTGTCTCAATCATAGGGTAACTCCTGAATTTAGTGTTCCTTGTCTGAAACCTATATGTCATTCGCAAACATCTTCTACAAACGAGACTTGTAGCAGGTTCAGTTAAGTATTACTTATGTGAAATGGCTGATCGATTACCTCCACTGACCGCTTTGCGCGCATTTGACGCCGCTGCCCGACATATGTCGTTTTCAAAGGCTGCCGATGAACTTAACGTAACGCCTGCCGCTCTTTCGTTTCAGATCAAATCGCTTGAGGATCATCTTGGCGCACCAGTGTTTCGCCGATTGAACAGAGCAATCGAGCTCACGGAAGCGGGTCGTGTGCTAGCCCCCGGCGCGCGCGATGGGTTTGCGACTCTGACCGCAGCTTGGCGGGCGGTTCAGCGGCTAACCGACACCTCGACGATAACTGTAACCGCGGGGCCAGCCTTTACGGCGAAATGGTTGGCTCCGAGGATGTTTGAGTTTGCGCAAGCGCATCCAGAGATCGAACTCCGATTCACAGCAACTCTGCGGCTTTTGGACTTCGCTCGCGATGATGT
>JABDPD010000316.1 GCA_013042895.1 Boseongicola sp.
TTCAAGGGTCGCACGCACCTCATGTCACCCGGCATGGCGGCAGCGGCTGCAATAACGGGCAAGCTCACAGATGTGCGCGATCTGATTTAGCGCCGGTCGGCCGTAAACAGGGTGTTAAGCCCCAGAACGGTCGCACCGACGTAAAACCGACGTAATACCGACGCGATACCGACAGTGGTTTTGCCGAGGTCAGGAGACGAAAAGATGGAAAAATTCACCAATCTCACCGGAATCGCTGCGCCTATGCCGCTGGTCAATATCGACACTGATATGATCATCCCAAAGCAGTTCCTGAAGACGATCAAGCGCACCGGCCTTGGTGCAAACCTGTTTGACGAAATGCGTTTTGACCGTGAAGGCAACGAAGTCGACGATTTCGTCCTCAATCAACCCGCCTACCGCAATGCCGAAATTCTTGTTGCGGGCGATAATTTCGGCTGTGGCTCCAGCCGTGAGCACGCCCCTTGGGCGCTCTTGGATTTTGGCATTCGGTGTGTGATTTCAACTTCTTTCGCGGATATCTTCTACAACAACTGCTTCAAGAACGGCATCTTGCCGATCGTGGTTTCACCGGAGGATCATGAGAAGCTCATGGACGATGCCTCGCGCGGTGCGAATGCAACGATCTCGGTCGACCTCGAGAGCCAGACGATCAAGGGCCCCGATGGCGGTGAGATCGGGTTTGAAGTGGATGCGTTCAAAAAGCACTGCCTTTTGAACGGTTTGGATGACATCGGTCTCACAATCGAGGCCGCCGCGGATGCGATTGATAACTTTGAAGCTAAAGCCTCCGCACAGCGCCCTTGGGTCTAAGCCATAATCAACCACAAGATATGGGGCCGTCCGCTTGGGCGGCCCCTTTTTCATGCGGAAATGATGCAATCTCGCACCATTCGCACCACGAAAATGCCTCAGAGTCCCATCAGAGTTAACGGGTTGTTGCCGTATCTGGGGAAAGAAGGCAAAAATTGGGCAAAATTGAGGCGCTCCGTCATAATTGGCGGAAGATAAAGAATAAAAAGCCGATCCGAAGTGGTGGGTCAGGCATGAGTAAGGGGCAGTTCCGGTGATAGTCCGGCTGACAGGGGCACTCGTTCGTGCATTTCTCGTCGTGGTTCTTTTGGCCACGCCATCGCTGTTGTTGCCGGGTATGACCAGCGACACCGCGCAAATGGTTATGCTCGTCGCGATTTTCGGGGCAGGTCTTACGTTTTTCGAATACGCCTCGTCTTATCCCGGTCTGGTGGAGTTCCGCGACGCGCCGCCTTTCAACCGAATTCGCTTTACCTCTCTCTTCTTGACCGTTGTTTTGCTTGCACTTTTGACGCGCGGACAAGTTGAGCCGTCAGCGCTCACAGTCTTTGTTTCCAGCATCGGCGCCTCCATTGGCGACGTCATCGACTTCCCGTATTCGCCGGTGCGCCTTGTCGTTTTGATGCTGCCGCCCGATACTTCCGTTGACCATATCGAGCTGGTGCGTAACTCGGCAGGGATCAGCTACCTGATCTCGCTCGTTACGCTCGCGATTTTCATCATTCTCCAACGCGTACATCGCTGGCCGCTGAAGAACGGCAGCTTTAACGTTTGGGTTAACCTACCCACTTTCGACCCTACAGCGGGTGGAGATGTAGTCGAACGTCTCGAAAGAGACGCGCGCTTTAACATTGCCTTAGGGTTTTTGCTGCCATTTCTGACACCTGCGGTGATCAAATCGGCAACGGCGCTTTTTGGGTCTGTGTCGCTTGAGAACCCACACACGTTGATCTGGACGGTTGCGGCATGGGCATTCTTACCGGCGTCTCTCTTCATGCGCGGCATCGCGATGGGTCGGATTGCAGGCATGATTACCGAAAAGCGCCGCCAGTCAAAAATCGAAGACGAAGCGGGCAACGGACTGCTGCCCGCTTAGGTACGTTATTCGTTGTACTTCTGGTCTGCGGGCCCGCAATTTCCGAAACGTTAAGACTTGCCGTGTATCACACGGAACTGTCTCGCGACGGTCCGGGACTTTTGCTGCGCGACATTGAAAAGGGTGAAGATCGGCAAATTCTGGCCAGCTTGCGCGTTGTCGAGCACGCGGACGCTGATGCCGTTGTGCTGGCCGACTTTGACTATGACGCCAATCTTGTTGCCCTTAACGCCTATGCTGACCGTTTGGACATCTACCCTTACCGCTTCGCATTCCCGCCAAATCGCGGTGTGCAGTCAGGACTGGACACGGACAACGACGGCCGATTGGGCGAGCCGGAAGACGCTCAGGGCTATGGGCGATTTGCTGGAGACGGGGGGTTGGCGATCCTGTCGAAATGGCCGATTAAAACAGCGGATGCTCATGACCTCTCTCACCTGATTTGGAGGGACTTCCCGGGATCGCTCGCACCCGAAAACACATCTGCTTTTCAGCGACTGTCGACCACTGGTCACTGGATCGTACCGCTTGAAATGCCACAAAACCAAACACTTAACCTAATGGTTTGGCACGCCACACCCCCTGTCTTTGACGGTCCAGAAGACCAAAACGGCAAGCGAAACCATGACGAGGCCGCTGTTTGGTTGAAAGTCCTGAACGGCGAACTACCGGTGACCTCTAAAAGTCCTTTCGTCCTTGCCGGTATTTCCAATCTTGACCCTATCGACGGCGACGGTCGCGGCAATGCTTTGAGCGCTCTTCTGAATCATACTTTGGTAACAGACCCGAGGCCGCAAAGCTTAGGCGCGATCTCTGCCACGAAGTCGGATCAGGGTGTCAATACGACCCACGAGGGGGACCCCGCTCTCGACACCGTTGACTGGGCTGACGCGCCGGATCGCCCCGGCAATCTGCGCGTCACACTCGCGTTGGCGTCGAGCGACCTGCAAGTCCGCGACAGCGGGGTCCTCTGGCCGGCGGACGCCACTAGGTCACTCAGCCGCGATGTGCGCACTGCCTCGCGCCACAGGCTTGTGTGGCTCGACGTGTGCCTCCAAGGCTGTTGAGAGCGCAACCAAGGGATCAGTCCCCTGAAACTCCGGTAAAAGCTCTCGAAGCCGACGTCCGTCCAGCCGATGCGGCTTTGACCAAAGATACCGCATTTCAAGAAGATACCGCCCCATCGGCCAGAACACTTGAGCTGCTCGGATTGCTAACCAGGGAAAGCGACGCACTTCCAGCACACGACCGGTCACCTGTTCACAAGCGCGGTGCAGTTCCGCAAGGCTGATAGTGAAGCCCGGAAAAGGAACGTCTTCGAAGGCGTCCAATTGCTCACGTTTCTCGGCCAGCAACGCCGCCGCGCGCGCCAAATCTGGCAAATACGCCCAAGCGTGATCCGCCTCCAGATCACCTGGAGCGACAAAACTTCCTCGCGCGATTTTGGCAGTTAAGACACTATCAAACCAATTGCCGGAGGCTTGAGTATCAATGAAATCTCCGGCCCTCAGGACAATGACCTGAACCCCGGACGCCCGATATGCGGCCTCCATCTCAATCCTCACACGGCCCAATCCGTTTTTTGCCAGATGAGGCGTATTCTCATCGAAGACAGCAGGCCCATCATCGCCGAAAACGTAAACATTCCCCGGCACGATCACCGTTGCCCCACTTGATCTAGCCGCTGCAATCACTTGCTTCGTCAGCCGAGGCACCTCGTCGGCCCAAGCCGGATAGGTCGGGTTCCAAGCGTTGACGATGACGTCAACATCCGCTGCGGCAGCGCTCAAATCCGTCCGCCGATCAAAGGTCCTTACTTGCCATCCGCGATTCCAAAATGCCTCTGCGGCATGGCGCCCAAACCGCCCAGATGCGCCTAGTATCAATACTTTTCCAGTCATGCCGTACTCCAAATCCGTTGTCTGAAGCAATAATCAGCCATACGGAGCCGTATTGAAATTGTGAAAAAGCGTAGATCTGTTATTCATTAATGAATGACCAAATCACTTAACGCATTGGACTGGTCGCTGGTCCAAGCCTTCCTCGCCGTGGCCGAAACGGGGTCACTCTCGGCTGCCGCCCGCAGTCTTCGCCTGTCCCAGCCAACCATTGGCCGACACATTCGAACCATCGAAGAAGAGCTCGGAGCGGACCTATTCAAACGTCAGGCCCGTGGCATGGCGCTCACCGAACTGGGCACTGCCCTTCTTGATCCCGCCCGCGCCATGCGCGAGGCCGCCGAAGCGTTGTCGCGCGCCGCAGCGGGCGGTGAAACCGAGATGGCGGGCACAGTCCGCATCACCGCCAGCCTCTTTGTTTCGCACCATATCTTGCCGAAGATCATCGCCGAAATTCGTCACGATCACCCGGAGATTCAGATAGATCTTGTCGCGTCAGACCAGAGTGAGAATCTCTTGTTTCGCGAAGCCGACATTGCCGTGCGCATGTATCGGCCCCGTCAGCTCGACATGGTTACGCGCCACGTCGGCGACGTGAAGCTGGGTGTGTTTGCGGCGAAGTCCTATTTGGCGCGGCGCGGGCAACCTGGAGATGACGACACACTCATGGACCATGACATAGTTGGCTACGACAGAAACGAAGAGATCATTCAGGGATTTCGCGACGCTGGCATCAACGTTGATCGCTCCTTCTTTTCTGTACGCACCGACAATCAAACCGTCTATTGGGAGCTGGTGCGCTCAGGCTGTGGTATCGGTTTCTCGCAAATCCGTGCAGGGCAGAATGACCCAACCGTCGAAGAAATTGCGCTTCCCTTTGACATTCCGGTCCTTAGCGTTTGGCTCACGGCCCACGAGCAAATTCGGCAAAACCCAAGAGTGGCCTGTGTCTGGGATATTCTCGCCCGGAAACTTGCGGTTGAATGCGACGCAAAGTCCAAGCCTTCTTGACGGCCCGGCAGGGCAGGGGTACGCCCCCTCAAACTCAGGCTTCCGGAGACAAAAATGACCAATCCATCCCTCCTCATTCTTGCCGGTGACGGCATCGGCCCCGAAGTTATGACCGAGGTGCGCAAAGTTATCGACTGGTACGGCGCCAAGCGCGATCTGGCCTTTGACGTGAGCGAGGATTTGGTCGGTGGCTGTGCATACGACGCGCACGGCACGCCTTTGACTGATGAGACGATGGCTAAAGCCCAAGAGGCCGATGCGGTTCTTCTCGGTGCGGTAGGTGGCCCAGCATACGACAACTTGGATTTTTCGCTTAAGCCCGAGCGCGGTCTCTTGCGCCTGCGTAAAGAAATGGACCTTTATGCCAACCTACGCCCAGCTCAGTGTTTTGATGCGCTTGCAGATTTCTCGTCTTTGAAGGCAGACGTTGTTGGTGGTCTCGACATCATGATCGTGCGCGAACTGACGTCGGGTGTTTACTTCGGAGAGCCACGCGGCATTCACAAAGAAGGCAACGAACGCGTCGGTGTGAACACTCAGCGCTATACCGAAAGCGAGATCGCCCGCGTCGCACGCTCGGCATTCGAGTTGGCCCGTAAGCGTGACAACAAAGTCTGCTCGATGGAAAAAGCAAACGTCATGGAATCGGGCGTGCTTTGGCGCGATGTCGTGACCGAAATCCACGCCGCCGAATACTCCGACGTTGAACTCAGCCATATGTACGCTGACGCAGGTGCGATGCAGCTCACCCGCTGGCCAAAACAATTCGACGTCATCGTCACGGACAATCTGTTCGGTGATTTGCTTTCGGATCTGGCGGCGATGCTCACAGGCAGTTTGGGCATGCTGCCGTCTGCGTCCCTCGGCGCACCTATGGCCAATGGACGTCCCAAAGCGCTTTACGAGCCGGTCCACGGTTCGGCGCCCGACATCACGGGGCAGGGCAAAGCTAACCCTATCGCCTGTATCCTCAGTTTCGCTATGGCGCTGCGCTACAGCTTCGATCAGGGCGAAGAGGCTACGCGCTTGGAGCAGGCGGTTGAAGCGGTGCTCGCAGATGGATTGCGCACAGCGGATCTCATCGGTGAGGAAGGCCGCGCGCCTGTTTCGACAAGCGAGATGGGCGACGCAATCATCGCCAAGCTGGACGCTTCGGTCTGATACCACCGGGGCGGTTCGCCGGAACTTCAGTATTGCGGGGGCCTTGCGCTCCCGACATCCCAGCCATTCGATAATGCCGACTTGACGTAGGCGTCCCTTGACGCGAGGTCTTGCATAAAAGCTTTAGGACCATCGAAATGGTAGACAAATCAAATCTCAAAGGCGTCGCTTTCGCGCTCACAGGCTTCGCCGTGTTCTCGACTCATGATGTCGTGATCAAAGTTCTGGGTGGCACCTACGCACCGTTTCAGATCCTGTTTTTCTCGGCATTGCTGGGCTTCCCTCTTGCGACTCTCATGCTGATAACCGACAAGACGCCCGGTACATTGCGACCTGTACATCCGTGGTGGGTCGCCGCACGAACAGCGGCTGCGCTCTTGACCGGTGTATCCGCTTTCTATGCCTTTTCGGTTTTGCCGTTGGCACAAGTCTATGCCTTCATCTTCGCAGCCCCGATGTTCATTACCATTTTGTCGATCCCAATGCTCGGCGAGAAGGTTGGCCTCCATCGCTGGGCTGCCGTAGCCATCGGCCTCGCGGGCGTTCTGATTGTGCTCAGACCCGGCGCAGAGCCGCTGACCCTTGGTCATCTCGCAGGTATCACTGCCGCCGCGGGAAGCGCCTTTGCCTCTGTTATTGCACGAAAAATCGGCGCGGAAGAGCGTAGCGCCGTGATGATGCTCTATCCGATGATGGCGAATGTCGCAGTCATGGGAATGATCCTGCCCTTCGTCTACGTGCCGATGCCAATCCAGCACCTCGGCCTTCTGGCCATTGTCGCAGTCTTTGGCTTCACTGGCGCGCTTTGCACCATTCTGGCCTATCGATCAGGAGATGCGGCAATCGTCGCCCCGATGCAGTACAGCCAGATCATCTGGGCCGCGATATTCGGAGCGCTTTTCTTCAACGAATTCCCCGACCGTTTCACATGGATTGGTGCCGGTATCATCGTTTTGGCCGGAGTCTATGTCGTGGTGAGAGAAAGCATGGGCGGTACGTCCGACAACACGCCCGTTCTGCGCACCAGGTCACGCGCCGAAACGGGTACCACGCCGCGTATCAGTGCAATGCTACGCGCGCGGTCCGACCGCGTTTTGCCGGGATACGAGGCGCTTCAAACCAAAAAGGGTACGGACAACACGGGTCACTGAAGTAACGCTATCAAATCGCCAGAGATCAAACGATCTTGCCGGGATTCATGATGTAATCGGGATCTATGGCGACCTTGATCGCCCGCATGACATCCGTTGCGTCCCCGAGCTCGGCGTCAAGATACTGACGCTTGCCTTGACCGACCCCGTGCTCACCTGTGCAGGTGCCTTCCATTCCAATCGCGGTCTCATTCAGCCAACTGATATACTCCTGCCCGCGAGCCATTTCGTCTGCGTCTTCTTTCATGACCAACAGGCTCGTGTGAAAGTTCCCATCGCCAACATGACCAACAATCGGAGCGATCAGCCCAAGCTCAGCCGTTTTTGCCTGCGCCGCTGCCACGCATTCAGCAAGCCGAGAGATCGGTACGCAGACATCCGTTGCAACGACCTGAGCACCCGGTCGCAATGCTTGCACAGCCCAGTAAGCATCATGCCGCGCTTGCCAGAGTTTTGTGCGCTCTTCAGCCGACGTGGTCCAGTTAAAGCCAGTACCGCCAACGTCCTCAGCGATCTCACCGAAGGTTTCAGCCTGCTCCGAAACGCCAGCGTTTGAGCCATGAAACTCCAGTAACAACAGGGGCGATTCCGGCAGGTCCAGCTTGGAATAGACGTTGCATGCCTTCACTTGCATCGCGTCCAGAAGCTCAATGCGCGCCACAGGAACGCCCATCTGGATCGTCGTGATCACAGCGTTGCACGCAGAAGCCACAGTTGGAAACGAGCAAACCGCCGACGACATCGCTTCCGGGATACCGTGTAAGCGGATTGTCAACTCGGTGATGATGCCGAGTGTGCCCTCGGAGCCGATAAAAAGTCGCGTTAGATCATAGCCTGCCGACGACTTCTTCGCGCGCTGCCCGGTTCGGATA
>JABDPD010000319.1 GCA_013042895.1 Boseongicola sp.
GTAGCGGTTCTGACCAACGTGGCCTGGTAAAATCTGCCCTTTCATGTTGCCCCCTTACTCGACCGTTACGCCCGCGGTCACCGCCGTTGCCGAACTGTCTGGATCGGTCGCGGTGTTGTGATCCGCAAGGAGTTGGTTGAATTGAGCCACAAGGGCGTTTTGTGTCTCGGCTAGCGCCTTGAGCACGTCATAGAGGTTATCGAACCCCTGGGAATCATCGATCCCGGCCCCCGCGTCACCTACTAGCTTTTTCAAGGTTGCCATGGTTGTCACCTCCTAGACGGCCTTAGGCCGCGTCATCAAAGATCCCGGCTTTCCCGAGTCGCATTATGAAACGCTCGACCGTGTCCGCCAAGCGCAACGTGATATCGGCGTACATGTCCCCCGCGGCCCGCGTCGCGTTGGTGTTGTTTTCGCCGTCAATCTTGATCACGCATGCGTCGTTGAACGTGGCACCCCGCAACGCCCGTTTGACCCATTCGGGCTCAAAGAATGACCGCAACGTCACCTTGGCCAGGTTTTCCGTGATCGGGTCGTTAATAGCAAATATAATCCAATCGAACGACTCCCTTAGGACGTTTTCATAGTAGGACATTTGCTCACGTTGGTGCTTCCATTTCCAGGTGGGGTCAAGGTACAACGTCCGGTCACCCCAGATCACAAAGTTGCCTTTGACCTTTTTGATCACCTGTAGGCCCGCGGGGTTGAGGATCTCCTCATTCAAGGCCTTTTCGCCCGTGGTCACCTTGAGCACTTGCGGCAAAACGGCATCCTGGCCCGCAGCCGCCTTGTGGTATCCGTTGTAGTCAACCGCGATCCTGGCCTCGCGTCCCATGATGGCACCCGATAGGGTGACCAGCATCAACTTGCCCTCGGTCGAGTTGGGATCCGATTCGTAGCCGTAGGACGGAAACGCCCCGACGGCGTAGTCAGACCGCCCGATGGTGTCGTTGATGTAGTCGATCGCCGCGACCTCGGTGGTGATATTGCTCAACACCTCGTATCGGTATTCGTAATTCCTCGCGCTGGCGTAGGCCAAGCCACCTTTTTGCACCGCCGTTGCCGTGATGCCCGGGGTTGCCATTTTGACTAGGCCGTAGTTTTTGCCGAAAAGTTGGTTGAACGGGCTTGCGTCAACATCGTAGGCCTGTTGCGTGTAATCCGCATCAACCAAATCTGCGTTGCCGTCAACACCGCCAACTAACGGGGTCGGGGCAACAACCATGAACGAGTCCGCCGCGGCGCCATCCGTGGTCATATCCGAACCATCGGCCGCCGTGATCGTCTTGTGGTCGTTGTCAACGATTCGGTAGTTGACGTTTTTCGCGTTGACCTTGTCCGGATAAACTCGACCGCCGATCAAAGCATCGGGCTGGAAAGGCTTGTAGTTGATGGACATGACATCGCCCGAGGCGAGCGCCGTGCCGCCTTCGGTGATGGTGAAAGGTGGCGTCCATTTGTTGTTCGGCGTAAACAACGCATCGGTCGAGCCCGAGCCGAGATCACCGAATATGTCCGAGACCGCATCAAAGGCGCCAACACCGGTCATGGTCACCGTGATTTTTTGCGGCTCCATTTCATCGGTTGTGGTACCGAGCGCAAAGGTCGCATCGGCGCCGCCCGGGCTCAGTGTGATCGTGAAATCATGGATGATCGCGGTCAACACCGTGTCGGTCAGGCCGGCGTCAATCACGCCGTAGTGATTCGCAGGCCGCACCGCCGCCGTATGGGCGCCGGTCCACAGGTCAACGGCTTCGATTTCGTCGTTGCCCGTATCTTCGTTGATGACATCAACCCAATACTTGCCGGACGTCGGATCGGTGTTGAGGTTGCCATATTTCTTGACGGTTTCGCCATCAACGAAAACCTCAAGCGAAAACTCGGTTGTGGGTGAGTCCTCGCCATCGCCGATCGTGAAAGTCACCTCCTTGCCCTCGTTTTCAAGGACCAGGTAGTAACGCAGGCTCGACCCCGAAAGCGCGTCATACTGCGTTTTCATGGTCTGATCAGCGGCCAACGAAATCACGCCCGTGTTGTCGTTGCCGATGATCGGAAACTGGACATTTGGCACGTCCTCAAGCTCAATATAACCGCCCTTCCATTGGTCGGTTGTGAACGTGCTTAGGCCGGTGTCAAGCGTGGTATCGGTGATATCCGAGCTGCTCGACACATCGCCCGTATGGTATGACTTTTTGCCACCCCAGCGCCCGCCGTTTTTGGCCTTGAGCGTGCCCATCGCGGTCAAAAGCGACTCGTATCGGGCGTATAGCGTCGCCTCGGCTTGCACTTCGTTGCCATCGGTGACCCGGACCAGGTGCACCGCCCCGGCGCCCGCTGCGTTGTCGTAGTAGTCGAC
>JABDPD010000322.1 GCA_013042895.1 Boseongicola sp.
CCAAAACTGAGCCCGAAGATTCGGTCTGAGGACCAGGAATCTGGGTTCGTGACAGCGATGGCGTAGGGCGCTGATTTTGCAGGATCGTAGGTCAGCTCGATCGATCCCTTTTCGGCTTCGTGGCTGACTGTGCAGACTGGCACGGGGCTGTATTCCCAAGCGACGGAGGGCGAGGAGAAGGTAATAAGGAAAGGTATCAGATAACGCATACCAGGAGATATAGGGCGCGCGTCCTTCGAGTCAGCTTTCCATTTCAGTGGTATCGAAATCCACGTGGATGTGGTTCCCGTCGGGGTCATAGAAGTTAACTTGAACCACGGGCATGCCAGGGACGGTTGCCAGACGATGTTCGATGTTTTCGCTGTCGAGGAGCGTGCGAAATTCCGTGAGACCCGTTGCGCGGAAAGCGAAGTGCTCGAGCGTTGGGTTGGTTTGCGCCGTGATGGGGCCTTGCACTTCCACTAGGTGAACGAGGGCTTGGTCGCCAAGGTAGAGCCATGCGCCACCGATATCAAAATCGGGGCGCTCGCCGGGGTGCAGGCCCAGTATTTTGCCGTAGAAGGAAATCATTTCAGAGAGTTGTGCTGTTCTTACGTTGACGTGGTCGAAGGAGGTAAGGGGCATAATGGACCTTTTGTAATGGCTCTGTTGAGGCTCTCGCAGTAGTGTCGGGATTGCAAGGATTAGGAGACACAATGACGCGCGAGGAGTTCAACGCGTTTTGCAGTGCCATGACTGCGACCAGCCACGTGGTGCAGTGGGGCGATGCGGATGTGTGGAAGGTGGGAGGTAAGGTTTTCGCCTTGTGCGGTTGGTACGAAGGCGGGCCGGCGTTTACTTTTAAGGTTGGCGAAATCGCGTTTGAGGTTTTGGGTGACGCCCCGGGTGTAAGGCCCGCGCCGTATTTAGCGTCGCGGGGAATGAAGTGGTTGCAGGTTTACGAGAAGGGGGCGCTCAGTGAGGAGAGCCTTCGGGAGCATATTGAGGAGAGCTATCGGCTGGTTGTGGCGAAATTGACGAAAAAGGTGAGGGCGGAGTTGGGTCTTGAGGGTCTTTAGGGCCCTGCCGCACTACTTTTAGGCGATTCTCAGCGCCCCTTCCTCCGCACATTCCCTCCACGTTGCCCAGCCCGTCCTGCGGTGCTCCGCCCTTTGCCCTTCTCGCTCTCTGCCACCGCTTGATCCACCGCCGACTGCCGCGCCAACGGATCATCCGCAATCGTCAGCTCTACCGTCTCCAACCGTTTCAC
Source organism: Boseongicola sp. (assembly GCA_013042895.1). GTDB lineage: Bacteria > Pseudomonadota > Alphaproteobacteria > Rhodobacterales > Rhodobacteraceae > Boseongicola. Next base: position 1,250 of record JABDPD010000322.1, read on the forward strand.
CTCATCGCGCAGCCTTGCGGCTTCTTCGAATTCCAGATTCTCGGCCGCTTTGCGCATGTCCTGTCGTAAGCCGTCCAGCACCGCCTGCAGGTTTGCTCCAACCAATGGTTTGTCGACTTTAGCCGTGACGCGGTTCATGTCCACGTCACCCTTGTAGAGTCCGGCCAGAACGTCCTCTACGTTCTTCTTCACGGTCTCGGGCGTGATGCCATGCTCCTCGTTGTAGGCGATCTGTTTGGCGCGGCGGCGGTCGGTTTCGCCTAGCGCGCGCTCCATCGAGCCAGTGATGCGGTCGGCATACATGATGACGCGGCCTTCGGCGTTGCGCGCCGCGCGGCCGATAGTCTGGACGAGTGAGGTTTCCGAGCGCAGGAAGCCCTCTTTGTCCGCATCAAGGATCGCGACGAGACCGCATTCGGGGATGTCGAGACCCTCGCGCAAAAGGTTGATGCCTATCAGCACGTCGAAAGCACCAAGGCGGAGGTCTCGGAGAATTTCAATGCGTTCCAGCGTGTCGATGTCACTGTGCATGTAACGGACCTTGATGCCCTGCTCGTGCATGTATTCGGTCAGGTCCTCCGCCATGCGTTTAGTAAGGGTCGTCACTAGAGTGCGAAAGCCATCGGTGGTCACTTTACGCACTTCGTCGAGAAGATCGTCGACTTGCATGTCGACGGGGCGGATTTCGACCATAGGGTCAAGGAGACCGGTGGGGCGGATGACCTGTTCGGTGAAAACGCCGCCGGCTTGTTCCAATTCCCACGACGAGGGTGTCGCGGAGACGAAAATGGATTGCGGGCGCATGGCGTCCCATTCCTCGAATTTGAGGGGGCGATTGTCCATGCAAGAGGGCAAGCGGAAGCCGTGTTCAGCCAACGTGAATTTGCGCCTGTAGTCGCCTTTGTACATGCCGCCGATTTGTGGGACGGAGACGTGGCTTTCGTCGGCGAATACGATGGCGTTGTCGGGGATAAATTCGAACAGGGTGGGGGGCGGTTCACCCGGGGCGCGGCCTGTGAGATAGCGGGAGTAGTTTTCGATGCCGTTGCAGTGTCCCGTTGCTTCCAGCATTTCGAGGTCAAAGTTGGTGCGCTGTTCAAGGCGTTGGGCTTCGAGGAGTTTGCCCTCGTCGACAAGCTGGCCAAGGCGGGATTTGAGCTCGGCCTTGATGCTTTCGATGGCCTGTTTCAGCGTTGGTTTGGGCGTCACATAGTGCGAGTTGGCGTAGACGCGGATTTTGTCCATTGCGCCGGTTTTTTCACCCGTGAGGCTGTCGAATTCGACGATGCTTTCCAGTTCCTCACCGAAAAAGGACAGGCGCCATGCGCGGCTTTCGAGGTGGGCCGGCCAAATTTCCAAGCTGTCGCCACGAACGCGGAAGGTGCCGCGTTGGAATGCCTGATCATTGCGGCGGTATTGTTGCGCGATCAGGTCTGCCATGACCTTTCGCTGGTCGTAATCGCGCCCGGTGATCAGTTCCTGTGTCATCGCGCCATAGGTTTCGACGGATCCGATGCCGTAAATGCAGGAAACGGACGCAACGATGATGACGTCGTCGCGCTCCAGAAGAGCGCGGGTCGCAGAGTGCCGCATGCGGTCAATCTGATCGTTAATCTGGCTCTCTTTTTCGATATAGGTGTCGGAACGGGCGACATAGGCCTCCGGTTGGTAATAATCATAGAAGCTGACGAAGTACTCAACGGCGTTGTCGGGAAAGAAGCCCTTGAACTCGCCGTAGAGTTGGGCGGCGAGTGTCTTATTGGGGGCGAGGATGATGGCTGGTCGCTGGGTTTCTGCGATGACCTTGGCCATGGTGTAGGTCTTTCCGGTGCCGGTTGCCCCGAGGAGGACCTGGTTTTGTTCACCTTCATTTATCCCGTCTGAGAGCTCGACAATTGCCGTTGGCTGATCCCCCGCGGGCTGAAAATCGGTGTGCATGACAAGTGGCTGACCGCCCTCGAGTTTTTCCCGTGCGGTCGTGTCAGTGGCAGGGCTGTGAAGAATCGGCTCAGCGGACATAGGTGATTCCTTTCGGTCCATCAGATTTGATCTTCTTTTGTTCACGTTCAAGGTGTTGTTTGCGCCAATTGGCATCCTCCTGACATTTTGGAGAGTTGTTGTCGTTAACAGCGGGTTAGCGAGAATTACAACTTAAAGGGGAAATTAGTGTTGCCGACCCACTTTAATAGTGTATTCTGATATCACTAAGCAGCAGATCGAGTTGCCGACCGGGAGCGCGACCTACCCACCCCTCGCTCCCCGTGTCCCGGTCGGCACTCACCTGTTGCTCGATCTCCCCCTTGCGCCACAGATGCTTTTTGAGCGATAGATCGTCTAACGATAAGGGAACACGTTATGACTGCACGTATCTTCAAACCGGCCAAATCCGCCATGTCCTCGGGACAGGCAAAAACACGTGAGTGGGTGCTGGAATATGTGAACGATACGGCACGGGAGGTCGATCCGCTGATGGGCTGGACCTCGTCGAATGATACTCAGGCGCAAATCCGGATGCGATTTGCCACTAAGGAAGCCGCTTTGGAGTATGTCGAAGACAATGGTATTGAGGCGGTCGTTGTTGATCCTAAACCCCGCAAGCCCAATGTCCGCGCCGGTGGATATGGCGAAAACTTTGCGACCAACCGTCGTGGGGCTTGGACGCACTAAGCGTCAGTTTGCGTGACGCGCTTTAGCAAGAACTCGATCATGCCTTCCATGCGCTCGCGCGGGACGGCGGATATGCGGTTTTCCAGTCCAAGCAGCACTATGCCGTGTACTGAAGAGAACAGGGCGCGGGTCATAAGGTCGATCTCGCCTGGTTCGGGATCAGGGTGCAGTTCGGCGAGGGGTTGAGCGATGATCGCGAAAAGGCGGCCCAGTTCTTGCATATACCATTCAGGCACGTCGCGGTCCGTCGACATCTCGACGTCAAACAGCGCGCGCCAGAGGTTGGGGTTCGCGCTGGCGAATTCAAGGTAGGCAATGGCCATGACCACAAGGCGTTCGGTTGGCGGTGCGTCGGCCACTTTCGCTACCGCGTCAGAGACATGCTTGCCGAGACGACCGAAAGTGCGGCCGTTCACGGCGAGGATCAGGCCAGTCATGTCGTCAAACACGTTGTAGATCGCGCCGACCGCGCAACCGGCTTCTCTTGCAAGCGTGCGCGCTCTAAGTGACGCCAAACCGTCTGCGCGAACGTGGGCTTCCGCAAGATCGGTCAGTGTGTCGCGCAATGCTTCGCGCCGTTTGGTTGTATCTCGCGCCATGGGGTCTCCGTCTGAACGTTGTTCAATCCACTAACCCGATGACCTTTCCTCTGCAACAGGCTTGCCAAGTTCGCGCGCGCGCGCCAATAACGCCCTCAGCGGTCCGGTAGCTCAACTGGATAGAGCAGCTGACTTCTAATCAGCAGGCTGAGGGTTCGAGTCCTTCCCGGATCGCCACCTTTACTTCGCAGCGCGATACCAAGCGACGATGGCTGCGCGGCTTTCGTTGTCCATGTCAAAGGCGTTGGGCGGCGGCATGGCGTGGCT
>JABDPD010000325.1 GCA_013042895.1 Boseongicola sp.
GCCTCCAATGTCCATGTCGCATCCTTGTGCTCCACAAACGCTTCAAACCGCTCAAATTCGTCCCACGTCAGAAGCAAACCCGTGGTCTCATGAATGATCACCATCAACCCTTCGCCCGGCGCATCCATCTTTAAAGCAGGCCTATCCCCAAGCCTCACTTCAACCGGCGCGATCTTTCCTCCAATTGCATAGTCAAACCTCTCGAAGCTACGCGGCAAAAACGCTTGCGAATTCCCCTCAAAGTCCTGTCCCACAATCAAAGCCGCCGCGACTGTGTCCGAGGTCGAAACGAGATGTTTGTCCGGAGAAATCCAGAATTCGTGGGCCTTGGCGGCGAACGACATACATGCCAAAGAAGCAGCAAGAATGAGGATTTTATACATGTTGCACTTTCAAGATCATTATCACCAGATCAGGGTGGCTCTGCTTGCGCTGCTGTCAACCCTGCTCGTGGTCACAAACGCGCGCGCGCACGAAGTACAGCCAACGATCGCTGACCTGACAATCAACCAGAGCGACGTCGAGGTCGTGCTTGATTGGGTGCTGGAAGCCCCTATTGCCGGTCTCGATCTCGAGGGTGTTCAGGATATCAACACCGCAGAAGGCGCTGAAGACTATGACGCGTTGCGTCAACTCCCCCCCGCCGCGCTCGAAACCGCCTTCCGCGATGCCTGGCCGACGATTTCCCAAGGCATTGGCCTTCACGCAGGCGACGAGACCCTTCCACTAAACATCGCCGGCCTCACAATCCTCGACGTAGAAAACTTCGAACTCGCTCGCCACTCACAGGTCATCCTCTCCGCTGCTTTGCCGGAAGGCGACACAGCTGTCACACTGTCATGGGCCTCTGAATTCGGCCCAATTGTCGTGCGTCAGCAAGGAATTGAGAACGGATACACAACTTTCCTCTCTGCAGGCGGCACCACCGACCCGATCCCTCGCACCGGTGGCGACGACCAAACCGGCGGCCAAGCCTTTGTCGAATACATCGGCGTCGGTTTCGATCACATTATTCCGCTCGGCCTAGATCATATCCTCTTCGTACTTGGCCTGTTTTTCCTCGCACTCAGGATCGGTCCCCTCCTGTGGCAAATCTCAGCGTTCACGCTGGCCCACACTGTCACACTGGCGCTCGGTAGCCTTGGGATCATCAAAATATCCCCCGACATCGTCGAACCACTTATCGCGGCCTCGATCGTTTACGTTGGCGTTGAGAATGTGCTCTCGCGCGGCCTGACCCCATGGCGTCCTTTCGTAATCTTCGCTTTCGGTCTGCTGCACGGCCTCGGCTTTGCCAGCGTGCTCAGTGATTTCGGCCTCGGCGGTACGCATTTCGTCCCCAAACTTATCGGTTTCAATGTCGGCGTGGAGATCGGCCAGATCGCTGTAATTGCTGCCGCTTTTGTGACCCTCGGTCTTTTGTTTGGCGGCCATGTTTGGTGGAGACTTCGCATCGCGAATCCGGTCTCCATTGCCATCGCCGTCATCGCGACCTTCTGGGTCTTCGAGCGCACTGGCGTCATCGACCCTGAAGGAGCATTCGCCCCCTTCGCGATGCTGACCGAAGGTGGATTCGCATCGCTGTGGACCACGATTGTGATCGCAGCACTTGCTGCGGTCCTGACCGGCGCCGTCCTAGCTGCAAGCGGCCTCGACGCCCTGCGCGACGCCGCAGGCATCATCACGTCGTTCACCGCCTTTCTCGGCGTGGTAGCGACGTTTACATCAGGTGCATGGTTTATGACCGCCGTCATTATGGCGATTTGGATTCTCGCACTCCGCCTGCAATCGCTGGGCGGACCTGACGCAGAAGAGACCGCATGACCAAACCCATAGCTCTTGTAACCGGTGCGGCCCGCGGCATCGGTCTCGCCACCACAAAGCTCTTCCTCGACGCAGGGTGGCAGGTCGCGATGATCGATATCGACGGTCCTGAACTCAAGACCGCCGCCGCTCCATTGGACTACGTCCTTGCGGTCGAAGGTGATGTCTCCGACCCAGACGCGGTCTCAGCCATGATCGACGAAGTCACGACGAAGCTCGGCGGCATCAATGCGTTGGTCAACAACGCCGGTGTAGCCGATTTCGGACCAATGGAAGAAACAACTTTCAACCGCTGGAAGCGCGTCATGGCAAATAACCTCGACGGCCCGTTTCTCATGACACAAGCCGCAACCCCTGCCCTGAAGGCTTCCAAAGGCGCCATCGTGAACATCGCGTCAATCTCAGGCCTGCGCGCATCCACACTTCGCATTGCCTATGGCACGTCCAAAGCCGCAGTGATCCAGCTTACGCTTCAACACGCAGTCGAACTTGGCGAATACGGCATTCGCGCCAATTGCGTCGCCCCCGGCCCGGTCCGCACAAAACTTGCTATGGCCGTCCACAGTCCCGAGATTATCGCAGCTTATCACGATGCTTTGCCACTCAATCGATATGGCTCGGAAAGTGAAATCGCAGAAGCCATTGTTTTCCTCTGCTCCCCCCGCGCCAGCTTCATTACAGGACAGGTTCTCGCCGCTGACGGAGGCTTTGAAGCGACAGGCATCGGCCTTCCTGCATTGCGCAAATAGCCACGCATCACTGACCAAATATTCCAACACCCTTATATCATTACCCGAATCGGGGCATGATGGAGCGTCCGTAGCATCTGCGTCGGGCGTGGTGGGATAGTGATATGAGTAACCGTACAAACCCCAATTTTGGCCCAAGATCAGGAGGCGAAGCGCCAAAGCGCGCACGCCAAATGACAGTCTATGACCGCCTGGAAGACGCCCGAAAACGTCGACGTGAGCTGCTCGCCAAAGGCGACGGCCCCGATCCGCGCCCACTTGCTATCCATCGCGCTTCAAACGAGACAACTACCCCAACACAACGTGCTGCGCCGCCTGTCCCGCCACCCGAGACGATTGCCGAGCCTTTAGCGCCAGTAATTGCCGAGACACCGGCGCGCAATATCCACCTCAAGCCCACACGCAACGCTGGCGGCTATTGGATGGGCCTTGCGCAAGCCATGGCCGCGGTCGTTATGATAGCCGTCTTGATCGCTGTATTCCGCCCCTTTGGAAACGAGCCAGAATTGCAGCCGATCGCCGCAGCGCCACTCACTCCCGAACCTGCCGTCAGCGCACCCACAGTTCCGGAACCAATAGCCGCAATCGAACCGGCCGTGCCGGATATCTCGGTCACGACCACCGGCCCTAATCAACTTGTCGCCCTCGAACCCACAGCTCTCGGGCTGACGATAGCCCCGCTCATAAGCCCATCATTCGAAGTTGTGAGAACCAGTCTAAATACATCGGAGCCCGATGAAATCCCATTCGTGCTCAATCCGAATGGCGCGCCCATTTCACCCCTGTCCACAGCGCCCGTGGCTCTGACAACAACACCTCCGATTAGGCCAACAACCCAAACAGCCCCAGCCAACCCGCAACTGGCCGAAGCCACAAACGTGGTGCTTCTCGTGCCAGACTACGTGCCTCAGGAAAACGCTGAGAATGCCATCGCCGCCGCCGCAGCTTTAGGCATTCCGGTCGATCAAACACGGCGCGCAACTGTCTCAATCAGCCGCACGAACATCCGATACTACCATGAAGAAGACGCCGAAGCCGCGACGATCCTTGCATCTGGTATCGGTGGCATTGCCCGAGATTTCACGGATTTCACGCCCCCGCCAAGCCCGGGTGTCATCGAGGTCTGGCTGGAAGGCCGCGGCGGAAGTAGCTCAAATCGTGGCTCGGCCACAGCGCGTGGTATCGAAGCTGATCTGGCAGCCCTGAGAAACAGCATCGCCCGGGCGCTCAGTGCCGCCACGGGCAACTAACACAGCTAAGTCAAACCCACTTCGCTAGCGGCGGCAAACTCATCAGCACCGCATTCGCGTCATGCCCGGTCTCCAGGCCGAATTTCGTGCCGCGGTCATAGACCAAATTGTACTCAGCATAGAGCCCGCGATGCACAAGCTGCCTGTGCTTGTCTGCCTCCGTCCACGGCGTGTTTCGACGCCGCTCAACCAAAGGCAGATAAGCCCGTAGAAACGCGCGACCAACATCCTGCGTGAAGGCAAAGTCCTTCTCCCAGTCACCGGTGTTACGATCGTCGTAAAAGATCCCGCCCACACCGCGCGCACGCCCTCGATGCGGCACATAGAAATACTCATCCGCCCAGTCCTTCAGAGCTGGATAAATGTCTTCTCCATGCGGATCACAATGCGCCTTCTGAGTGGCGTGGAAATCGGACGTATCCTCGTCATACTCGATGCAGGGATTAAGATCAGAGCCACCTCCGAACCACCACGCATGCGGCGTCCAGAACATCCGAGTGTTCATATGGATCGACGGCACATGCGGGTTCTGCAGATGCGCCACAAGACTGATACCGCTGGCCCAGAAGCGCGGATCATCTGCCATGCCCGGAATGCCTTTGCGCGCCGCCATCGCCGCTTGCGCGCGCTCCCCGAGCTTGCCGTAAACACTGGAAACGTTCACTCCGATCTTCTCGAATACCCGTCCATCGCGCATCACGCTCATCAATCCGCCACCGGCATCCGAGCCATCGTCCGACGCCCGCTTGGTGTTCGTAACCTCAAACCGTCCCGCAGGTCGGTCCGCAAACGGTCCTTCGGTTTGACTGTCTTCCAGCGCCTCAAAGGCCTCAACGATCCCGTCACGCACTTCACGAAACCACGCGCTTGCCCGCGATTTCTGGTCTTCAAACTGATCTGTCATAAAGCTTCCCGGCAGAAATTTTCAAAAGACTGGCATAAGCAACCGGAAAGGCAAAGAGGCGCCGCGCAAATTTAATGCGCAGGCGCATCTACCGCATCAACCAAGGTGCGCCCGCCATCCACCGTCAGGATTTGACCTGTCATAAAGCCCGATCCGTTCGACGCCAAAAACTGCGCAACTTCAGCTAGCTCAGACGGCGCAGCAATCCGATTGAGAGGCGTCGAGTCGAGGATTTCCTCGCGAAACTCCTCATGCTCGGCCAAAGCCCCTTTCAGCGACGCGCTCATCACCGATCCAAGCGCAATCGCGTTCACCCGAATGCGATGCGGGGCAAGCGCCACCGCAAACGAGCGCGTCAGCTGATCCACTGCTGCCGAGCTTACAGAATACGCAAGCAAGTTTGGCTGCGTGCGCCGGGCTGCAATCGAAGAAAGGTTGATAATTGAGCCGACAGGTCCGTCGCTTTCGTCTTCTTCCGCCTGCTTGATCATCCGCTTGGCAAAAATCTGACAGAGCCGAAGCGAGGTCATAAGGTTCTGATTGAGAAGCGTCGTCACCGCGTCGTCGTCAGCATTCAGCGGGTCCGCCGCCAACATCTGCCGCGAGCCGTTGACCAGAATATCCACACGATCGAACCGGTCAATCGTCGCAGACAACAGGTTCGCAACACTGAGCTTTTCTCGAAGGTCGCCAGCAAAATAGCCCGTCGTCCCCTCATCATCATCCTCAATGTCACCGATCTCGGCAATCAGCCTTTCCTCGTCCATATCTGCAAACATCACATTCGCGCCCCGCGCCACGAAATGTCGCGCAATGGCCAGTCCGACCCCGTTTGCCGCACCGGTGACAACGGCTGTTTTGCCTGCAATGGAAAATGACATGAGAGACTATCCTTTTCGAGAGCGCTTCGGCGATGTGGCTTGGAAAAGTTTGAACGACGGCGTCTGGGCCAAGGGTTGAACAGAGCGGAACGTGTCTTCTAGCACGCTTTCGTAAGGCAAATGCCGGTTCGCAACAAGCCAGAGATGACCTTTGGGTTCCAGCATCGCTGCCGCAGCCCGAATGAACTCCTGCCCAAGCCGAGGGTCCGCCGCGCGCCCCTGATGGAACGGTGGGTTCATCACCACGTGATCTACTGCCGCCTTCGGATGAAACGCCAATGCATCTGCCCAATGAAATGTCGCGCGTTCATCTGTGATGTTCTGACGGGCAGCAACCAGTGCAGGGGGGTCAGCCTCGACGAGCTCGACCGAGGTGACGCCTTCCCGCTGCAAAGCAGCGTCCGCCAAATACCCCCAACCGGCCCCCAGATCGACCACGCGCCCCTTCAGGCGCGGCGGCAAGGCTTCTGCCAAAGCGCGGCTTCCTGGATCAACGCCATCCGCCGAGAACACGCCCGCACCTGTATGAAACCGGCCTTCAACCAAACCAGGCTCAGCCGCCAGCCAATCGCCCAAACTCGCCCCGTTGACGACAAACAGTTTGCCATGGGCCTTTGAGATCACCTCGCCCACGTCCCCGCGACGGCGTAGATCCTTCAGATAGGAATCCACCCCATCGGTCTTCTGACCGTCAACAACCAATGGCCCATTCGTAGCAGCCAAAGCAGCCGCCATAGCAGCCCGCGCCTCAGCCTTGGCACGCGGCAAACGCACCATCGCCGCCACATAGGGGCCGCCAACTTCGGTAGCCGTATCGAAGCCCTGTTTAACGAAATAGCTGTGGTCCGGGAAATGCCGCTGAATAACCTCAACCCGTTCCTTCGGCAGGTCCGAAAGATCATCACCGCGCTGGGCGCCAATCACGGCTATGCGACCCTCAGGCGCAATCTCAAACGCGCCGCTATCGAGCGCTAGGCGAAGGCGGGTTGAATTCATGCTCGGACCAGACGCGAAGCGCGCCCTATTCCTTTTCCATGGTGCATTGAAGCGGATGCTGATGCCGGCGCGCAAAATCCATCACCTGCGCAACCTTGGTTTCCGCCACCTCGAACGAAAACACGCCGACCACCGCCAGCCCCTTCTTGTGAACCGTCAGCATAATCTCGAAAGACTGCGCATGGCTCAGCCCAAAGAACCGCTCCAGCACGTGAACCACAAACTCCATCGGCGTGTAGTCGTCATTGAGCAGCATCACCTTGTACAAAGGCGGCTTGTCCGTTTTCGGCTTGGTCTCGGTCAGGACCCCGGTATCACTGTCACCCGGCTTGTCCGTCTCTGCCATCATATGCAATGTGCGAAGAATCACGCGGCCCCATCTCGGCTGTGTCGCTTGAGGGACATAATATATGCGAAAGCGATGCGGTGAAAAGGGCATCTATTGGGGAAAACAGTTAACATGAGCCTGACGCTGTGTTTCGACGCCGACGATACGCTCTGGCACAACGAGCGTTTCTTTCAGATGACACAAGCGCACTTCGCAACTCTGCTGGCCGACTACGTCGAAAGCGACCATCTGGCCGAACGTCTTTTGGACGCAGAAAAACGCAATCTGGGTCGCTATGGCTTTGGCATCAAAGGTTTCATGCTTTCCATGATCGAGACCGCGCTCGACGTGACAGACAAAAACGTCCCCGGCCACGTCATCGCTGAGATCATCTCTGCGGGGCAGGACATGCTGGCCCATCCCATCGAGTTGTTGCCTGGCGTCGAAGACACCATCGCCCAACTTGCGCCCGACTACACCCTGATCCTGATCACCAAAGGCGATCTCCTCGATCAGGAGCGGAAAATCGCGCAATCCGGTTTGGGGGAAGTTTTCGACGGCCTCGAGATCGTCTCCGACAAGTCTGCGGTTGCCTACTCCGAGATATTCTCCCGCTATGAGACACCGCCCGAACGCACGCTAATGGTAGGGAACTCCATGAAATCCGACGTACTCCCTGCGATCGAAGCCGGGGCCTGGGGCGTTTACATTCCACACGGCATGACTTGGGGAATCGAAGCCGCGCCACCCCCCGAAGGCCATCCCCGATTCTATGAAGCCCGTGAATTCACCCAGTTGCCCAAAATCATCGCGTCAATCGAGCACAACATATAGTTGCACTTGACCGCGTCTCCACCGCATCTTGCTATACCTCTTATTCATCAGAAATCTACCGAAAGTTCATCATTTTCGGATTGGATACTTCGTGCTAGAATCCTGAAAAATCAGGGATCTGGCGCAAAAAGACCGGACCCAGAGGCAGTAAAAGGGCACTATCGTGGCG
>JABDPD010000329.1 GCA_013042895.1 Boseongicola sp.
GCGCACCTCCATTGCCAGTTGGCGGCGACATGAAACGCGATTTTGGAGGCCCGGTCCTTTTGGCCGAAGGTGTGATCCGCGACACAGACGGCAATCCGATTGCAGGGGCTGAAATCGACATCTGGCAGACCGCTCCAAATGGGCTCTATGCGAGTCAGGACGAGGAGCAAGACACTTACTCGTTCCATGGTTTGATGACCGTTGGCGACGACGGACGGTACGCGTTCACGACAGTCAAGCCTGTTGAGTATACGGTGCCGTCTGACGGTCCTGTCGGTGAAATCTTACGTGCCTGCGGTCGCCATCCCTGGCGCCCATCGCACTTGCATTACATCGTTAAGGCTCCGGGATACCGCACGCTCGTGACCGAGGTTTTCCCTGACGATGATCAGTATCTGGACCAAGACACCGTTTTCGGTGTGCGCGATGATCTTGTTATGACCTACTATGAGAAACCCGCGAGCGACTTCCCCGATGGCATGGCATTGTCGGGCAAAGTCGATGCACCATTCTTGGCAGTGAATTTCGACGTCGTCCTCGCCAAGGGATAGGCTTTGAGCGGATCGGCCGCGGTCTTTGTCCGGGAGCAATCAGGGGGTGGGGGTCGCAAAACCCGACTGAGTGGGCCGACCGATTTCTATTGGCTTAAATCGATCCAATTGGCTGCACCGGCAATGTATCTTTAAGCCTTGAAAACCCGACTTCAGATGCAAGTTGCGCCGAAGATCGAAGGCATAGCCAGCTAGGAGCGAACATCTCGGTGTTAGGTTGAGAGGCCGCCGCTCGGAACGGCCTCTCAGAGGTTCTATTTTAGTGCTTGAACTTCTTGATCTCACCAGCACTCAAGCGCGAGCTGTAAGAGTTCAGCTCGGCACGCACTACCTTCATCAGGAAGTAGAGACAGAAGATGTTCACCACCGCCATTGCGAAGATAGCCGCATCGGAGAAGTCGATGACCGGTCCAAGGCTGGCGGCCGCTCCGATCACGATGAATACGCAGAAGATGATCTTGAAGACCAGTTCCGTCGTCTTGCCTTCACCGAAGAGATACGTCCACGCTTTCAGGCCGTAGTAGGACCATGAGATCATTGTAGAGAAGGCGAACAAGATCACCGCGATGGCCAGAACGAATGGGAACCAGCTGATTGCAGACCCAAAGGCCGCCGAAGTGAGGGCGACGCCGGAGTTGCCGTCAACCGTCGCAATTGCCGATCCGGCTTCGTTCAGCATGTAGTTACCTGTCGCCTGATCAACGATCAGCTGCTGTGAAATGATGATCACCAAAGCGGTCATCGTACAGATCACGACGGTGTCGATCAGTGGTTCGAGCAAGGACACAAAGCCCTCGGTGATTGGCTCCTTGGTTTTCACTGCAGAGTGTGCAATCGCCGCAGAGCCAACGCCTGCCTCGTTCGAGAAGGCCGCACGCTTGAAGCCCTGGATCAGTGCGCCGACAAAGCCACCGGCAACGCCGAGACCTGTAAAGGCACCTGCAAAGATCTGGCCGAAGGCCCAGCCGATCATGTCAAAGTTGACAAGCAGGACGATCAGGGCTGCACCGACGTACATAATGCCCATGAATGGAACGACTTTCTCGGTGACGCGCGCGATGGACTTGATACCGCCTACGATCACAGCAAACACAACGCCCGCAAAGACGAGACCCGTGATCCAGCCAGGAAAGTCTCCGGTGATCTGTGTGATCTGAGCATGCGCCTGGTTGGCCTGGAACATGTTTCCGCCGCCTAGTGCACCAAGGATGCAGAACACGGAGAAGAGCACCGCGAGGATCTTGCCGCCTGGCAGGCCAAGCTCGTCAAAGCCTTTCGAAATATAGTACATCGGGCCACCGGAGACGGTCCCGTCGGGGTATTCGTTGCGGTATTTGACGCCAAGCGTACATTCTGTGAATTTCGACGCCATTCCGAGAAGGCCCGCGAGGATCATCCAGAAGGTGGCGCCCGGACCGCCGATACCGACAGCGACAGCAACACCAGCGATGTTTCCAAGGCCAACTGTTCCTGAGAGCGCCGTTGCAAGTGCCTGAAAGTGACTGACTTCGCCTGCGTCATCAGGGTCGGAATAGTCGCCTTTGACAAGACCGATGGCATGCCCGAAGAACCGGAACTGCACGGCGGCAAAGTAGATAGTAAATACAGTCGCACCAATGACCAGCCACATCACGATCCAAGGAAAGGATGTGCCGGGAATGGGCGCGAAGATGAAACTGACGAAGGGGCCAGTGAAGTTGGCGAAAGCCTCGTTTACGCGCGCGTCGAGGGATTGTGCGGCCTCTTGAGCGTGTGCCGGTATCGCAAGCGAGAGGGAGCCCAGCATTGCAAGGCATAATGAGTTAAGAATTTTCATTGGAGTTGATCCTTCAAGCAACGACTGTGACAGGAACGCGCGCGTTCATCACGAGATTTGCGGTTGAGCTACCGAACAATCGCGAGGTCAAACCACCGGAGCTGTTTCGTGCAACGATGATTTGGTCAGCGCCTTCGCTATGGGCGATGGCGTCGATTGTGTCAGCGACATCTCCGTGTTTGACGACAGCACGTGCGGACAAGCCGGCATCGCTCAACGATGCGACAGCAGGATTGAGAACCCGCTCCATAGCGACGGTAATTTCTTCTTCGCGCCGCTTATGTCGCTCTGCATTTTCTTCGGCTGTCTGGAAGGAAAATGGCGACCATTCGATGACGTAGACGACGATAATTTCGCAGTCTGTCGTCTTGGACGCCAGCTCTTTGGCAAAGGCCAGAGCATGATCGCCCGAGCCATGGCCATCAAGACCAACTACTAGTTTCATAATGCTGTCCCTATATTTTGTTTTGTTTTTAGTATCTTAAGCGAATGCGGAGATTTTGCACTCTCTCTTCGTGCATTGCATAATTTTTAGGCTAGGCGATTGAAGCGCTTAGGTCAAAACGGAAGTTAAGGGTATTTGG
>JABDPD010000333.1 GCA_013042895.1 Boseongicola sp.
CTCTACGCTGGCGTGAGGCCTGTGAAAGCCTATCCGAATGCGCCCCAACGCTTGGCAGATCCTCGAGCTGCCGGAATTGATCTGATCATCTTGCGCGAGTCGACCGAAGGCCTTTTTTACTCCGCAGCCGTGCACGGCCGTGGCGAGGTGATTGGTGATAGCGAGGCGCGCGATATCCTCCGCATCACTCGACCGACCACTGAGAAACTTCACCACTTTGCATTTCGCCTTGCCGCGCGGCGTAAAGAGCGCGGCGGCAAGGGTAGAGTGACATGCGTTGATAAGGCCAACGTCTTTAATTCCATGGCATTCTTTCGCAGAATCTTCGGCGAAATTGCCGCGAGTTATCCCGAAATCGAGCATGACTATGCCTACGTGGATGCTCAGGCGTTGAACCTGATCCGACATCCTTGGGAAAGTGACGTTTTGGTCATGGAGAATATGTTTGGCGACATTCTTTCAGACCTCGGCGGCGGCCTAGTCGGTGGCATGGGCATGGCTGCCTGTGCCGAGATAGGGGACGAGCACGGTCTGTTCCAACCCGCGCACGGAACGGCCCCAGACATAATGGGGCAAGATAAAGCGAACCCGCTTGCGGCAATTCTCAGCGGCGCCCTGATGCTTGACTACCTTGCCGAGAAGACAGGTTCTGACGCCTATGCCGAAGCATCCCGGGCGGTAGACGAGGCTGTGGAAACAGGCTTTGCCGCCAATCGGATTCGCCCAATGGAATTCGGTGGCGATATGGGAACTATCGCTGTGACAAAGGAAATCCTGGCTCAGATCGACAGCAAGTGAGCGGCGGATTAGGCTAAGCCGAGTTGCAGCAAAGGTGTAAGTATGACGGAAAACCAAACGCGTGAACAGATTTCTAGGGTGGGGCGTTCTCTCTTTGATAGAGGGCTCACATTTGGCTCAACTGGCAATATCAGTGTGCGAATAGACGATGGTTGGTTGATGACTCCTACAGGGTCCAGTCTGGGAGATCTCGATCCTGCGAGGATTGCAAAACTAGACCTGAATGGCCGCCATATCGATGGCGATGCGCCGACCAAAGAGTCCTTTCTTCACACAACAATGTACGACTGCCGGCCAAAGGCTGGGGCGATTGTTCATCTGCACTCGACGCACTCGGTCGCCGCGAGTTGTCTTCATGATGTCGATCCAAAGAACGTGCTTCCGCCTCTAACGGCCTACTACGTGATGCGGATCGGAGTCTTGCCGCTGATCCCATATTTTCCCCCGGGAGATCTCAATCTTGCCGCTGCTGTGCGGGAAATGGCTTCGGATCACCATGCTGTTTTACTTGCAAACCACGGACCCGTCGTGGCCGGAACCTCTTTGGAGGACGCGGTTTACGCAACAGAAGAACTCGAAGAGACCGCAAAGCTGTTTTTGGCGCTTCAAGGTATGAGAACGCGGCCGTTGACCGATGAGCAGGCCGCCGAATTAGGCCGTCGATTTCCAACAAAAGTCTGAGGACTAGAAATGTATGCAGTCTGCGTGACCTTCCACGTACACCCCGATGCCGTGGCCCAGTTCTTGCCCCGTATGCATCAACAGGCACGTGACAGCCTGTCCAAAGAAGTTGGATGTCATCAGTTTGACGTTTGTGTGGACGAGTCAAACCCCGGCAAGGTTTTCCTCTATGAGATTTATGAAAATCAAGCGGCGTTTGAACTTCATAGCGTCAGCGATCATTTCCTGTCGTTTGCCTCAGATGTCGCGGATTATGTTGTTGGCAAAGACGTCGATACCTACAGCGCAGTTGCAATCGGCGGAGAGCTTTCTCCCGATAGTTGATCCGATGCTGTCAATAATCAAGGCAGCATGGGTGCAGCATCAATTAGAGTTTTCGTGTATTCGTTTTTTGGCTGACTCAGCACCTGATCGGTCGCACCTTCTTCGACGATTTTCCCCGACTTCATGACAAGGACACGATCGGTAATTGAACGAACGACAGATAAGTCGTGAGAAATGAACAGGTAGGTCAATCCGTGGCTCGCTGCGAGTTCCGCCAAAAGATCGAGAATTTGAGCCCTTATAGACACGTCGAGGGCGGACGTCGCCTCGTCAAGTAGGATGAGATCGGGCTGAATGATAAGGGCACGCGCAATCGCGATGCGCTGGCGCTGTCCACCTGAAAATTCGTGGATATATTTGAATTGATCTTCGGCTGAAAGGCCAACTTCCCTTAGAGCGTTGCTGATAACGTCGCTGCGTTCGCTCCCGGCCGGTGGGCTGTCCAACAGATGCAGGGGTTCGCTAATAAGGCGATCAACGCGATGGCGCGGATTGAAGGACCCGTAGGGGTCCTGAAACACGGCCTGCATCTTGCTCCGGATCTCCGGTCCCATTGTGTGACCCGGTCCTATCGGTGCGTCATTGAGACGAATCTCGCCACCTTGAACGGCCTCTAGCCCGAGAATAGCGCGCGTCAGAGTCGACTTGCCACAACCGCTTTCTCCAACTAGGCCAAGGCTTTCCCCTTTGAAGATTTCAAAACTGGCACCATCGACTGCGCGAAAGTGCTCGGGTGCGGCGAAGAGTTTTTTTCGCGGCAAGCGGTAATCTCTAACAACTTCCTTGACAGAAAGGATCGGAGACATGCTCTGCGTCGGCGTGCGTTCGGGGATGTGGCCTGAAGCTTCATACAGTGCGCGAGTATAGGGATGTTGCATGCGTTGAAATACGAAAGCCGTGTCTCCACTCTCGACGATTTCACCATCTTTCATGATGACGATATCGTCTGCCATATCTGCAACGACGGCCAAATCGTGAGTGATAAGAAGCAAACCCATACCATCTTCTTGAACCAAACGTCTTAAAAGGGTCAGGATTTCGGCTTGAGTCGTTACATCCAGCGCCGTGGTTGGTTCGTCGGCAATCAGCAGTTTAGGCCTGAGTGCGATTGCAAGCGCAATCACAACGCGCTGACGCTGGCCGCCTGAAAGCTCGTGAGGATAGAGCGAAAGGGGAAAGCGGCTTTCCGGTAACTCACAACGCTCAAGCGCTGATCTTGCGCGGTTCAATGCTTCGCCGCGGGGGGTCTGCGGCTCATGGATCATTATGCACTCTGCGACCTGTTCACCGATGTTCTTCAGGGGATTGAGCGCTGTCATAGGCTCCTGGAAGACGATCGAAACATCGTTTCCCCGCATCTTGCATAGCTCGTTTTCCGATGCGTTCAGTGTGTCTAGGCCATCAACTAAAAGCTGCCCGGTGGTCGATGCACCAGACGGCATAAGCTGCATAATAGCAAAGGCGGTCATGGATTTTCCGGACCCGCTTTCACCAATCACCCCGAGAATGCGACCTTCTTCAAGCGAGAAAGAAATATCCTTTAAGATGGGGGTGCCTGAAATCGAAAGAGACAGGTTCTCGATGTGCAAAAGCGTCATGACCGTCCCCTTCGAAGCCGGGGGTCGAATATGTCTCTAAGGCCGTCGCCCAACAAATTGAGACCCAAGACAGTGAAGACAATGGCCAGTCCTGGAGCAAGGGCCAAATGGGGCGCCAAGCTGATCATGGTCTGGCTGTCTGCAAGCATCCGGCCCCAACTTGGAGTCGGTGGCTGAGCGCCCAGACCCACATAAGACAAGGCGGCCTCGGCCAGAATCGCGAGTGAAAACTGTATTGTCCCCTGAACGATAAGCAGGTTCGCAAGATTTGGCAGAATATGCTCAACAGAGATGCGGAGCGAGTTCTTACCACTAACGCGAGCGGCCATAATAAACTCGCGTTTCCAGAGGCTTAAGGCTGATCCGCGAGTTAATCTCGCAAAGACGGGGATATTAAAAATGCCAATGGCTATGATGGCGTTTACGGCACTGGGACCAAAGGTCGCCGTGATCAAAATTGCGATGAGAAGCGAAGGAAATGCGAAGACAAGATCGTTACCGCGTCCGATTAACTCATCCAGAATACTGCCTTTGTTTGCCGCTGCGGCAAGCCCCAAAGGCACGCCCAACCCCATGCCGATTCCGACTGCAACGAGAGCAACGGCGATTGAGGTTCGTGCGCCGATCATGACCATCGAAAGGATATCTCGGCCGAAATGGTCGGTGCCCAGTGGGTGCGCTGCCGTCGGAGTGCGCATCCTTTCTGCGATATTCAAAGCCTCGATATCGTAGGGTACCCAGAGAAAGGAAATCAAAGCAGCGCAAATGAATACTCCGCTGAGAAGCCCGCCAAAAACGAGATTGCGGTACGTGCTCATGCTTGTCGCCTCAATCGGGGGTCGACTATGGCGTAAGCGATATCTACAGCGAAATTCACCACGATAACGGCGAACACCAGTAGCATGACGACGCTTTCAACAACGATCAGATCACGCTGCGAGATCGCTTGAAAAATGAGACGTCCAAGGCCCGGCAAAAAGAAGACATTCTCGATGATGATCGCCCCTGCCAGAAGGAACGAAAACTGGAGACCAATGATTGTTAGGACCGGGATCATTGCGTTGCGCAAGGCATGGCGTTTGATCGCCTGTCCTCGTGTCAGCCCTTTTGCTCGGGCGGTTCGCATGAAGTCTTCGTCCAAAGTGTCCACAAGCGCCGAGCGCATCACCCGAGCGAGGATAGAGGCTTGCGGCAAGGCCAGAGAAACCGCAGGGAGCGTCAGGGCCTTCAATCCGGCAACGAGGCCTTCGTCCCAACCCGGAAAGCCACCTGCAGAGAACCAGCGAAGGTTAATCGCGAACACTAGAACCATCAGCATCGCAAACCAGAAATTTGGAATTGCCACTCCCAGCTGTGTAAAGCCCATGATCACGGTATCGGTCATGGAACCACGCCTTGAGGCCGCGAGAATCCCGACCGGGAAGGCTATGAGTGTGGACAGGGCTAATGCGATAAGCGCCAGAGGTAGCGATATCCAAAGCCGTTCTCCGATCATTTCCGTCACGGGCGTGCGATAGGTGTAGGAGGTCCCGAAATCGCCTGTCACCATTCCCCCAACCCACTCAAAGTACCGGGCAACCGGGCTGGCATCGAGACCAAGTTCTGACCTCAAAGCAGCTACCGTATCTTCTTGCGCGTTGATCCCCAACATGAATGCGGCTGGGTCGCCGGGTATGATTTCGATAAGCGCGAAAATGACGATGCTGGCGACGATCAGACTAATCGCCAGCGACAACAATCGAGTCAGGACGTAATGCGCCATCTATGCGCCTTACGTTAAGTAACCGCCCCGGCGGGCGCGTGGCGCGCCGGAGCGGACGATTTCAATCACTTGCTCCAGCTAACGGCAGTCAGATCAATTGCTTGCGTCGGAGCGTCAGGCCAAATCCCTTCGACACCTGCCTTTACAACGGTTGGAACAGCCAATTGGAACAGGTAGCCGTTAACATAGTCGTTCGAGATAATCGTCTGCGCCGTCGCGATCATTTCGGAGCGCGTTGCCGGATCCGTTTCCGCCGTCAGATCTTCGATCAGAGTTTGGAAATCCGGGTTGTCGTACTGAAAGTAATAGTCAGGTCGCGCATATATCCCAATGTCAAAGGGCTCGGTATGGCTGACGATGGTCAATCCGAAATCCTTGCCACGGAACACCTGCTCAAGCCATTGGGCCCATTCCAGATTACTAATCTCGGTCTGAATACCGACGGCACGAAGCTGGGATGCGATGATCTCGCCGCCACGCCGCGCATAAGACGGAGGTGGCAACTTCAGGGTTGTTGTGAAGCCGTCAGCATACCCGGCTTCCGCCAGCAACGACCGCGCCAGATCAGGATCGTATTGGGAATTCGCAGTCAAATCGACGTAGTCGGGATTGTGTGGCGCAAAGTGCGTCCCGATAGGCGTTCCAAGTCCAAACATCGCTCCATCTATGATCGCTTGGCGGTCAATCGCATGCGCGACCGCTTTGCGGACACGGACGTCGGTGAAAGGCTCCATGAGGTTGTTGGTAGAAAGAATGGTTTCGCCTTCAGACGAACCGACAAGTACCTCAAAACGAGAGTCAGCCTCAAATTGCGGCAGGTTTTCCGGAGCCGGATAGCTGTAAAAAACGTCTACGTCTTCCGCCATCATCGCCGCGAAGGCGGCAGTCGGATCGGAAATGAATTTAAAGGTCGCCGTCTCAAGACTTGCAGGCGTTCCCCAGTAGTCCTCGTTGCGAACCAGCTCAATCTGATCGCCCTGAACCCAGTTGGAGAATTTGAAAGCGCCAGTGCCAACCGGGTCAGTCTTGATGTTCTCAATGCTCTCGGTTGCAACAATAACTGCGTCGCCCCAAGCCATGTTAAAAAGGAAGCTGCCGTTTGCGGCCGAGAGCGTGACTCTAACTGTGTTGGGATCAACGGCTTCTACGCTTTCAATACCTCCAAAGAGCGCCTTCTGAGCATTCGCGCTATCTTCTGCTCGCGCGCGATCAAGCGAGAAAACGACATCAGAAGCGTCCATCGCAGTGCCATCGTGGAAGGTAACGCCATCACGGAGTTTAAAGGTGTAGGTCAAACCGTCTTCGGAAATCTCCCAACTTTCAGCAAGACCGGGGTTCACCGAACCGTCCGGGCCGAAACGTGTCAGCCCTTCAAAAACGTTTGAATACAGAACCTGATCGATAGCGCCTGCCGCAGCGCTCGTCGGATCGAGGTGAGGTGGCTCAAGTTGAATTCCAACAATGAGCCCAGTTTCGGCCTGCGCAACGCCACCAGCCAGCGTTAGAGCAATAGCGCTCGTGAGTGTTTTGAGTTTCATATCTAGTCTCCCTGTTCGCCAGCGTCCGTCAAAAGATCAATGAGGCAAAGCCCCATCACCTTTGCAGAGTCCAGCATATCGTCAACACCGATGTATTCATCGGGCTTATGTGCAAGTTCCAGCAAACCCGGCCCATAGGCAATGCAGTTCTTCAATCGGCCGATGCGGTCGATGTGTTTTTGATCGTAAGTGCCTGGTGAAACTACATATTCTGGCTCTTGACCCAAAACACTTTTAATTGCTTTTGCTGTGCTTTCGACCACTGGAGCGGCCTTATCCGTCATTGTCGGGATCACGTGGTGCAACTCGCGGATGTCATAACTGAAGCTGTCGCGCTCAGACTTCACACGCTCAAGAAGATCGAAAATCTCCTTTTGAACGTCGTTGAAGTCTTCTTCGATTAAAAAGCGCCGGTCAATGATCATGCGTGCGCTGTCTGGCACGCACGGCGAAGGAAAACCCGTGAAATCCACAGGCGTTTCTTCTTGGCCACCATGAAACGAATTGATGTTCATTGTCGACTGCCGGGCGCCCTCTGGGACCACGGGCATCTCAGTAGTCCTCGCGGCCATTGCCGGAAAAAGCGACGTTTCCATTTCGCTCAGAACCGCTCCCATATGCCTGACTGCGCAATCTCCTAAGAATGGCATCGAACCGTGGGCGATTTCGCCGTGTGTTTCAATCTCTGCCCACCAAACGCCCCGATGACCGAGGCAAATTCGGTCTTTCTGAAGGGGCTCTGGAATGATCACGTGCTGTACGCGTTCAGGTGAAAAGTATCCTTGCTCTGCCAGATAGGCGACCCCGCCATATCCTCCGGTTTCTTCATCAGCAGTACCTGAGATTTCGATGGCCCCGCTGTACTCTGGGCAGACGTCGATGAAGGCTTCTGCGGCAATAATGGAGGCTGCCATTCCTCCTTTCATATCGCAGGTACCGCGGCCGTAGATCCTTCCGTCGACCAGTTCGGCTCCGAAGGGATCTTTGGTCCAACCTTGGCCAACTTCGACCACGTCTGTGTGCGAATTAAAGTGCACACATTCGCCTGTGGTCGCTCCATCACGCCGGGCGATAACATTCCAACGGGGGAACCTGTCGCTGTCGCCGGGTGTTTCAATCCCTCGCACCAATTCAACTGCAAACCCTGATGAGGTCAGCCGACGTTTCAGGTATTCGCAAATCTCAAGGTAATGATCGCCAGGTGGATTAATCGTGGGTATC
Organism: Boseongicola sp.; assembly: GCA_013042895.1. Lineage (GTDB taxonomy): Bacteria > Pseudomonadota > Alphaproteobacteria > Rhodobacterales > Rhodobacteraceae > Boseongicola. The sequence continues at coordinate 7,923 of JABDPD010000333.1, forward strand.
CGCACCAAATCCTGGGTCAACGCGATGAGATCATCACGCCGTTTTTCAATGGCCTGAAAGAGTTTTTCGGCAGTCTCGGATTGCATGCTCATCGCCCAAATCCCCTGTTCAGCATGCAACCTTCTGAGTAGCAAAACAATAGCATAAGCCGTGCCATACCAAGCTCACAGGTCCAGCTCGATAATGCCTCCAGGTTCAGCCGCCCGTGACTGACACGTGATTATCCGGCCCGCTCTTTGAGATTTGGACAGAACAAAATCGCGGTGCTCAACCTCTCCCGAAATGAGGCCACACACGCATACACCGCAAAGTCCATCAGAGCACTTCAGATCAATTGGAATGCCATTTGCGATCAGGATATCGGCGGCTGATTTGTCGGCGGGAACGGCAAGTTCTTTGCCAGATCTCTTTAACCGCAAAGTAAATGGGTGATTTTCGTACTCTGGGGTTTCGGGAACGGAAAAATACTCAAGGTGGCGTGTTTCTTCCGGAAAACCAGCCTCTTCTGCTGCCTGCAGTACGGCGTCCATGTACCTATCGGGTCCACAGGTATAGACGTGGGAGCCTGGCTGATAGCTGTCAAAGACTGTCGAAAAGTCCGCGCGGCTATCTTCGTCCGAGATGTGCAGATAGATCTTGTCCGCCCAAGCCATCGAAGCCAGATCACTCAAATATCCGGCCTTTTTGCGGGAGGGAATGGAGTAATGCACTTCGAACGGCTTTCCCAAGGCATGTAGGCGGTGAGCCATGGCAATCATGGGCGTTATTCCTATGCCGCCGCCCATAAGGAAGGACTTCTCAGATTCTTCTTCGAGCGGAAAGTGGTTAATTGGCTTTGAAATAAAGACTTTTCGACCTTTCTCGAATATTCGATGGAGCAAGGCAGAACCGCCGCGACCTTCATCTTCGCGTAACACACCGATTTGATAGACTGAACGATCTGCGGGATCGCCAGACATGGAATATTGGCGCAGAAATTCCGGAGCCACGACGATATCCAGGTGCGCGCCGGCGTTCCAAGGGGGTAGGTCCTTACCGTCAATATCCCGGAACTCATACTTTGTGACATCGTCGCTCATCGCTTCTGCATTTGAACAAACAACCCGCAACACAGGGCTTTCACCCTCGGCTCCATAGGTGTGGATGTGACTTACATCACCTTCTTCCTTCCGGCGTTGGTATTCTTCGGCGGTGACAAGGGCCTGATAAGCCTCGATGCCCGCCTCACGATCCATCGGAAACGGATACGGCCAAGGGTGTGGGGCCAAATTGGCTGGATAGACCGCGAGCGTTTGATCCTCGTATTTCAGATCAAGCTCTGGCTGTAGGCCGCGCGCGTTAATTGGCTTGTCGGTAGGTCGATATGCACCATTGTCCGACAATTTGATATCCCACCACCACTTTTTCACCGGGTTCAGATCACCATTTCCAAGCAAGTCATCCAGCTTCGCCAAGGCAGGCGCGGCCTTTGGCATGTTCATGGCAGCCCACCTGAAGGGCTTTTCTGCAAACAGCCCTTCGAGATTCCAAGGGCACGTCTTCATGCAGCGCCCGCACATGGCGCCGCCCTCGGTGGTGATCCGATACGTCGCGCATTTTTGGCTGTCGGATTTCCATATTTCGTAGCCATTAAACATGAGCTTTGGACCAGCAGTGATCGCCCCGCTTGGACATTCGCGCGCGCACTTATTGCAGGCTTCGCAAAACGACTGCATGCCAAAATCAACAGGCTTGTCATGAGCCAGCGGCATATCAGTTGTTACCACTCCAGATTTGAGGCGGGGGCCGAGGAATGGATTGAGGATCACTTCTCCAATTCGGCTGACCTCGCCCAATCCGGATAGAAGCAGAAGCGGAGGCTGCAAAACCTCGCCATCAAGGACCGTATGCGCTTTGGCCGAATAACCGAGGTTTCGAATTTGGGCGGCGATCACCCCCCCGAGAAGCGAGAACCTCAGGTATGCTCGCATAGACTGCGCCACGCTTATCCAATCATCGCCGCTCGCGCCTTCCATGGTTTCGTGCCCCTGATCTACGATCATCGAAATGGCTTGGTCATGGGTTGGATTGATTTTTGCCCCGGTGGCGTCGTGCGAGTACCAAGCCCATTCCGGGCAACGGCTGATGCCGACGGCATCTACACCCAAAAAGTAGGAAGCTGCTTTGATTCCCAGTGCGTTTTTCTTTGCATCATTTTGTTTTTTATCATTTTTTACTGGTCCGTCCTGAAGCAGGACAAGAGCTCCAAGCAAGCGCCGCTGCGCGCTGGAAGGCGCCGCCTTTCGCGCATAATGCCCACCCTTGGCGCCATTCTGTAGTGCAGGACCCATGTCCCCAAATTGTGCCCTTGCAAACATGTCTGTTCGCTTTGGGACGCGCGCGACGTTGGGTTCGTCGATGTAGGTTGTCGGCGTCTCCACACGCTTCAGTGTTTCGAAAGGATGCGGACCAAGATGGAACGCGCGTGATTTTAGTGGGTCACCGTTCAGTCCGGATCGCCGCGCGCCGGATGTGCCGAACCACCAGCTTGGACCGGAGGACTTCCACCAGGATTGGCAGTCTCTCGGCAAAAGCGGAGCGTCGTGTTCAAGCGGCATAGACGTCGTCACGGCAGCGAGCCCAAAGCCAGTGCCTATGAAAGGCGCCACCAAGTCGCCAGCCTCAGACGACAAAAGACCAGCCGCAACACCTAATCGTCCAAGATGCACATCAGAGGATGTCGCGGTGTGGGCGCGTGCGTCCCAGCCTAGCAGTCGGATGTAGTTCGCCACGACCACGGCAGTTTCGGCGGCCCGAAGCGCGGCGGCAGGGAGGCTTGCATCCTCCAACCAGTCGGTCCCGGGTTCGCTTTCCCAAGGTGAGCGAGGCGCCTCATTTAGGATGACGAGAGCAGAGGAGTGATCTGCGATGTTTGTTGGAGGGGCGGCCATCGACTCTTTCAAATCGGCCATGATCATATCAATCCCACTGGCCAGCGTTTTGGTTTGTTTGGTCGAAAGATCGTGGGCAAGGCGGTCAATCTCGGGATTGCGGACTGGAGTTTCGCGCCGCGCAAGGTCCGGTATCGTGCCAACTCCGGCCATGCTCGCATCATTGAAATAGCAGAATGCCTTAAGGTGCTGCGATCGCTCGGACAGATCCTCCGGAATTTCGGATTGCGCCTTGTTGACCAATCCGTCGCGGATTGCGTCCATCATCGCTTGATAGTCACTCATTGCATTGACGAGTGAATGCGGCGTGTCGTGAGCAAATGTAACTGCTACGTCTTCTGGAATTCCCGCGAGATCCGGCATATCTCCCCGGTCCAGTCGCTCGAGTGGAAAG
>JABDPD010000337.1 GCA_013042895.1 Boseongicola sp.
CATCCAGTCGATGAAGGACGATGGCTCGCTGAACGCCATGATCGCGAAATGGGAAGTCAGCAGCCAGTGGTAAACTGACGCCAAAACAAAAGGTTGGGGCGACCTCACGCCCCAACCAACCCGACACGGGGACCACGCCATCTTTTCCTTTTGCACCGATCCAAGCACTCTCGAAACGGCTCAGTGGTTTGCCTGCTACCTTACCAATGGCAAACACCTCATCGCCTATACGTCGTTCGGAACGGTCCTCCTCCTTCTGGCTATTACAGCCCCCATCGCGCTCGCTTTCGGGTTCGGTGGCGCCATGGCCTCGCGTAGCCGTATTCCGCCGCTCAGCTGGCTCGGCAAGGGCTATACGTCCATCGTGCGCGGTGTGCCCGACATCGTGTTTTTTCTCTTCTTTGTGATCGCCTTAGACCAAGCTTTTGAGTACTTGCGCCACAAAACAAAATGCCCCGACTGGACCGACGCTATTCGTCAGGGCAGCGACTTCGTCGTGTGTGAAAGCGCCAAATTACCCCTGTCTAATGCGCCGCAATGGATCCATGAAATCTACGGCTTTTCGCTCGCCGTCCTCACCTTTTCGATCGTGTTCGGAGCCTTCGCCGCCAACGTCCTTTACGGGGCTATGCGCGCCGTACCCCGCGCTCAAATGGAAACGGCCGAGGCCTACGGCATGACCCAACGACAGTCCTTCTGGCGCATTCTCGTTCCACAAATGTGGGTATATGCGTTGCCGGGCCTGTCAAACCTCTGGATGATCCTCGTCAAAGCGACTCCGCTTCTGTTCCTCCTTGGTGTTGAAGACATCGTCTATTGGGCGCGCGAACTAGGCGGCACCAAAGGCGCGGTTTTTGACTACCCCCACCCCGACTGGAGGCTCTACTACTTCCTCGGATTGTTGGTTTTCTACCTCGGCCTCACAGCTGTATCCGAAGCTGTGCTGGGCCGCTTGAACACGCGACTGTCTCATGGTCAGGCGACCTCTGCCGGTGAAGCTCAGCGCAAGGGGATAGCATGAGCTGCTGGGAAACTCTCGCCGAATACGGGCTGCGCTCTATCGGGATCGGCGAACGTCTTTTGCCGCGCTCAGACTTCACTCTTTGCCAGCAATTTACCCTGATCGGCTCTGGCCTGATCTGGAACATCTACTTCGGTCTTCTCGCCCTCGCCTCTGGATTCTTCCTCGCAACAGCGGTTGCCCTTGGCAAAGCTTCAAGCAATCCTTTCATTCGAAAACCCTGCGAGTGGTTCATCTTTGTCTTCCGAGGCTCGCCGCTCTTCATCCAGTTCTTCCTCGCTTACGAAGCACTTGTCCTGCTCCCGCGCGAAGGCATTGAAATCTTTGGGATAACAGCTGAGACACGCTGGCTGACCCGCGCATGGGCAGGCGCCCTGATCGTCCTGTTTTTCAACACGGCCGCTTACTCTGGCGAGATATTCTACGGCGCACTCCGCTCCATCCCAAAAGGCGATCTCGAAGCGGCAGACGCCTACGGCATCACAGGTTGGAGTCGCTTCAGACGTATCACCTTCCCGACCATGCTCCGCCTCGCATGGCCGTCCTACACGAACGAGGCGATATTCCTTTTCCAATCCACGACACTGGTATTCTTCTCCGGTTTCCCTGCCTGGCAACAGCGCGGAGACGCGCTCTACTATGCCAACTATTTTGCCGACAAAACGTTCAACCCGTTCATCCCTTACCCCATCGTCGCCTTCTACTTCATCCTGCTGACACTCGGCATCATTGGCATCTTCTCACTGGTCAACAAGCGCCTGAACAGGCATATGCCGAAGGAAGCAAAGCGCATCCGCTACCGCCCGCAGATCATTCGGTGAGACCTATGGAAGACTGGCTGAAAGACAATCCGCAAGTGCGCACAGTGACCACAGCTGTTGCCGACCTGAACGGCCAGGCGCGCGGTAAGCGCATGCCATCTGGCTTTGCAGCAAAGGCGCTCGAGGGCTCCGGACGCATGCCCTTGTCGGTCCTCAATGTCGACATCTGGGGCGACGACATCGAAGATAGCCCTCTGGTCTTTGAGACCGGCGACCGTGACGGTATTCTGCGCCCGACTGAGCGTGGCTTCGTGCCCATGCCATGGCTCGCAAATCCGACCGCGCTCTTGCCAATGTGGATGTATACGGAAGCGGGTGAGCCTTTCGCCGGTGACCCTCGGCACGCGTTGAAACTAGTCCTCGACCGTTTCGCCGAACGCGGCTGGTCCGTGGTCGCAGCGACCGAGCTTGAGTTCTACCTCCTCGACGACAGCGGAGACACACTTCAACCTCCGCCCTCGCCCCGTTCTGGCAAACGACGCCTTGGTGGCGAGATCCTTTCGATCCGTGCGCTTGACGCATTCGATAAATTCTTTGCCGAGCTTTACGAGGCTTGCGAAGCTATGGGCATCCCGGCAGAAACTGCAATCTCCGAAGCAGGCATGGGCCAATACGAGATCAACCTCGTCCACGGCCCGGCCATGCAAGCCGCTGATGACGCATGGCTTTTTAAGATCCTGACCCGCGGTCTTGCCCGCAAACACGGCTTCGCCGCGTCCTTTATGGCCAAGCCCTATAACGACTGGTCTGGCAATGGAATGCACGTACATTTCTCGGTGGTCGACAAAGACGGTAACAACATCTTCGACAACGGTGGAGATCGCGGCACCGACGAATTGCTCTACGCCGTTGGCGGCTGCCTACAAGCGATGAAAGATCAAACACTGATCTTCGCTCCCCACGGCAATAGTTACGAACGCCTCGTTCCAGGCGCGCACGCGCCCACGGGCATTGGATGGGCCTACGAGAACCGCACCGCCGCCATCCGCATCCCCGCCGGCCCGTCGGCTGCGCGCCGCATTGAGCACCGCGTCGCAGGCGGTGACATTAATCCATACCTGATGCTGTCGGCTGTGCTCGGCGCTGCGATCCAAGGCATTGAGGACAAAACAGTCCCACCGCAGGCGATCAAAGGAAACGCCTACGCCCGCAAGCTCGAGACGCTACCCTCCGACTGGGAAACCGCGATCGACCTTTTTGAGAAAAGCGAGCACATCCCGCGCATTCTCCCCAAACAACTGATCCGCAACTTTGTCATGACCAAGAGGCAAGAGCTTCAG
>JABDPD010000338.1 GCA_013042895.1 Boseongicola sp.
GCGCAATGATTGACCTTGCGACCTTAACAGGCGCGGTGATCATTGCTCTTGGTCACGAAAACGCAGGCGTTTTCTCAAACGACGATACACTGGCCAATTCGTTTCTCAGTGCGGCTCAATCCGAAGCCGAGGGGGCGTGGCGTTTGCCGCTCGGGGATGGATATGCACGGGCACTGAAAAGCCGAGTGGCAGATGTGAAGAATGTTGGAGGCAGGCCTGCCGGATCAATTACCGCCGCCGAGTTCCTGCACTGCTTCGTCAAGGAAGATGTCCCCTGGATACATCTTGATATCGCAGGTGTCGCGAGCCTCAATGCACCGTCTGAGCTTTCTCCCAAGGGCGCTACCGGATGGGGAGTTCGGGCGCTGGACCGACTTATCTCGGATCGATTTGAGGGTTAGTCGGAATGGGAGATATCTATTTTTACCATCTGACTGAACAAACGCTGGAAGCGACGTTGCCGATGTTGTTGCAAAAATCGCTGGCCGCAGGCTGGCGCGTGGCGGTGCGATCGGGTGATGTCGCTCTGATTGAGCGCTTGGATGCATCCCTTTGGTTGGCAGAGGGGTTCCTACCACATGGAATTGCCGGTGGTCCTTACGACGCAGATCAGCCGATATTACTGACGAGCGGCAATGCTGCGAGTGACGCGAATTGCTTGATGGCGATTGGGCAAGCCAAAGTTGAGTATGATGAGGCAAAATCTGCCGATCGTGTCTGCATTCTGTTTGACGGCGCAGATAGCACAGCGGTTGATTTCGCACGTGGACAGTGGCGTCAGTTAACTGATGCGGGTCTAGCGGCGCAGTATTGGTCAGATGAAGGTGGCCGATGGCAGAAGAAAGCTGAGAGCGCCGCTACTGCTTAGGGTCTCAAAGTCATCTGATCGCCACTGATCTCTATGCGATCAAAAAGGCTGAGATAACGCATTCCCAGCAATGAGCCGGGCATCTCGCCTTCATTTATCGATACAGGGATGTTTTGGTGAAAGAAGGGTCCGAGCTCTACTGTTTCAAGTTCTGCAAATGCGGTTCGCACTTCGCCATTTGCTGTCCTCGCCCGACCGATGAACGCTAGGTTGTCAGCGTTTAGACCGACGCGCTCTGCGTCCTCCATGGTCAGTACGATATCCGTTGCCCCTGTATCCACGAGGAAATCCACGGGAGCTCCGTTGATTTGGAGGGTCAGGTGGAAATGCCCGTCAAAGCTGCGTGGAATAGCAATCGCAGCTCCTTCCTCTACGACGGCTTGGCTAGGGAGCAACTCATCCTCAATGTCTTCCCAGAGACCATAGGCACCAATGAACCCGACGAAAATGAGCGACCAGGCGATCATCATGCGAGCAATTTTGCCCAGGCCACTGCGGTTTTCAGCAATGAACCAACCGAGGACGGCGGCTCCGAGGATTGTCAGATAGATCAAGCTGTCGAGATCGAGGTTATTCATAACTTACAAATAGGGTCGGCATAACCTGTTGGGTAGGGCTACCCGCCGAAGCCGACCGCTCGCAAACCATCCAGCACGAATTGAACTGACAATGCCGCGAGAAGCATACCCAAAAGCCGCGTCACGACATTAATCCCGACCGGTCCCAATGCGCGTTCGATTGGACCGGCCAGCAAAAAGAAGAAGAACGTCAAGAGTAAGACAGCCAGCATGACAGCGTGAACTGTCAAAACCCATGTCCAATCCGCTTCGTTTTGACTGGTCAACAGGATCATTGTTGCAATCGCGCCGGGCCCTGCAATCAGCGGAATGGCGAGTGGAAACACTGCCGGATCATCATCCGCCTCGCGGCTCTGGTCCTCGCGACGCTTTGCGCGCCTCTCAAACAGCATGTCGAGTGCGGTAATGAACAAGAGAATACCACCGGCGATCCGAAATGCCGGCATCGAAATTCCGGCAAACCCCAAGACTGCATCACCCAGAAGTCCGAATGCGGTGAGCAGACCCGCACCCACAAGACAAGCGGTCACCGCGATGCGGCGCCTCTCACTGACCGTGCGCCCTTGCGTCAAAGCAACAAACAAAGGCGCAAGGC
>JABDPD010000339.1 GCA_013042895.1 Boseongicola sp.
CCGGAAGGTGCAACCCTGCTTCAGATCATTGGCCGGGTTCGTTGTAACGTGGTAATTTCCGGTGGTACCGGTTCTGGTAAAACCACCTTGCTGAACTGTCTGACCAATTACATCGATAAAGATGAACGCGTCATCACCTGCGAAGACTCTGCCGAACTGCAGCTTCAGCAGCCGCATGTTGTTCGTCTGGAAACCCGTCCGCCAAACCTGGAAGGTGAGGGCCAGATCACTATGACTGATCTGGTCAAGAACTGCTTGCGGATGCGCCCGGAGCGCATCATCGTTGGTGAGGTTCGTGGCCCCGAGGTTTTTGACTTGCTGCAGGCTATGAATACGGGCCACGACGGCTCGATGGGTACAATTCACTCCAACTCACCGCGTGAATGCCTTAGCCGGATGGAATCCATGATTGCGATGGGCGGCTTCCAACTGCCGCAAAGAACCGTGCGCGAAATCATCTGTGGCTCGGTCGACGTTATCGTGCAGGCCGCTCGTTTGCGCGATGGCTCGCGTCGCATCACACATATTACCGAGGTAATCGGTATGGAAGGCGACGTCATCATCACGCAGGACCTGATGCTCTTTGACATCACCGGCGAAGATGCAAACGGCAAATTCATTGGCAAGCACCGCTCTACCGGCGTCGGTCGCCCCCACATGTGGGATCGGGCCCGTTACTACGCCGAAGATCAGCGCCTTGCATCGGCACTGGATGCGATGGAGGTCATAGACGGATAATGATGAACCTCTCTTTTGTTTGTAGCGGGAGGCCGCAGCCATGATACTCGGAATGTCCCTCAATGTTCTTGCCCTGGTGGTACTCGCCGGCCTTGGTATAGGCGGCGTTTTGTATGCTTTGATGCTTCCAAGCCTGGAAAATCAGGACAAGCGCAATCGGCGACTGGCCCAGGTAAAGTCGCTGAAAACCGATTCCACCTCGAAACGAGCGGAAGTCGATAAGCAGCAGGAAGGCCAGAAGAGACGGAAACAGATTTCCGAGTCGCTCTCCGAGCTCGAGGAAAAAAACAAATCGCGCGAACGCTACGCGACCAAGCCGCCGCTGAAGGTACAGATCAAGCAGGCAGGCCTCAAAATCAATGTTCGGACATTCTACATCTACTCGGCAATTGCCGGCGTAGGCGCAACATTCATTGCTTTGGTGATGGGCGTACCGCTTATCTATTGCCTTGGTATACTTTTCGCCGTCGGCCTGGGTCTTCCCCGCTGGATTGTCAGCTATTTGCGCAAGCGCCGGGTCAAGAAGTTTCTGGCCGAGTTTCCGAACTCAATTGATATCATTGTCCGTGCGATCAAGTCTGGTCTGCCGCTCAACGATGGATTGCGTTTGATCGCCACAGAGGCGCGTGAACCAGTACAAAGCGAGTTCCGCCGTATCATCGAAGCCCAACAATTGGGTATGTCGGTGCCAGAGGCGTGTTTGCGCATGTACGAAACCATGCCGTGTTCGGAGGCCAACTTCTTTGCGATTGTTATTCAGATTCAATCGCAAGCAGGTGGTAACCTGTCCGAAGCGCTTGGCAACCTGTCTGGCGTTTTGCGTGCCCGTGCGCAGATGAAAGCTAAGGTTGGCGCGATGTCGATGGAAGCCAAGGCTTCCGCTGGTATTATTGCCGCATTGCCGCCAATTGTGGTGATCCTCGTTTATCTGTCCAGCCCGGACTATATCAAACTGCTATTCACAACTGATACCGGATTGCTGATCCTGGGCGTGTCCGGGGTATGGATGTCAATCGGCGTCTTTGTGATGCGTCAAATGATCAACTTCGATATTTAGGAGGTAATTGTCATGTCTTCAGATATCGTTGGCTTGCTCACGTCGGGTCAGTTTGTCATTGCCGTCCTTGTTGCGATCAGCGTTTTTGCCACCATTTTCACGCTTCTTGCGCCGGCGATCGGCGGCAACGAGCTCAAAAACAGAATGAAGACGGTGGCCACCGAGCGTGATGAAATTCGCGCCCGTGAGCGTCAGCGTCTTGCAGAAGAAAGCCAAAAGGGTCGAGCCAGCCTCCGCATGGATGCCAAAAAGCAAAATGGCATGACATCCCTGGTGGATTCGCTTGATCTGAAGAAGATGCTGGCCGATGAAAAGACGATTGAAAATCTGCGTGCTGCCGGTTTTCGTGGCCAGCAGCCACTCAACACCTTTTTGTTTATGCGTTTTGCACTTCCGTTTGTCTTCTTTGCCGGATGTCTGGTCTATGCCTTTGTCCTGGGTGGTTTTCCAGACAAGGCAACAGGCATGAAAATTGTCTATTGCCTGGGTGCAGCCGCAGCAGGCTTTTATGCGCCGAACATCTATGTGAACAACAAGGCAGGCAAGCGCAAATTGTCGATTTCCAAGGCATGGCCCGATGCGCTGGATCTTCTGTTGATCTGTGTTGAATCAGGCATGTCCATCGAGGCGGGTTTCAGAAAAGTATCCAACGAAATCGGCAGCCAATCCACTGCGTTGGCAGAAGAACTTGTGCTGGTGGGTGCCGAGCTGTCTTTCTTGGCAGAGCGAAAGCAAGCCTATGAAAA
>JABDPD010000353.1 GCA_013042895.1 Boseongicola sp.
CTACGTGGCGGCGGGTCCTCTAGGCATCTTGATCGGAGCAGCTTTGCTATACTCGCTCGGCATCTACGCCATCAACGCCGAACTCAAGGGCACCGACGACCACGATCCCTCGTGGGTCGTCATCGACGAAGTCGTCGGCCAGTGGATCGCTCTTCTTCCTGTCGCTTTCGGAGCGTACAGACTTAGCATTGACCCCCTGACACTCTGGCCCGGCATCCTCACGGCCTTTGTATTTTTTCGCCTCTTCGACATCTGGAAGCCTTGGGTGATCGGCAAGGTCGACGCGCGTGGAGACGCAACCGGAGTCATGCTCGATGATGTCCTCGCCGGTGTATTTGCGGCGATTGCCGTGCTGGCTCTAGCGGCCCTTGCGCACGCCGGATTTGCCGAAATGATCCCGGACTAGCAATGACCCCCCCAGAACTCATAGCTCTTGCCCGCAAGAAAGGCGCAATGATCTCCACCGCAGAAAGCTGCACCGGTGGTCTTATTGCAGGCGCAATCACCGACATCGCTGGCTCTTCGGATGTTTTTGACCGCGGTTTTGTCACGTATTCTAATGCGGCCAAGACCGAAATGCTGGAGGTAGACCCAGACGCAATCACAGCCTTCGGAGCCGTCAGCGAAGAAGTCGCACGCGCTATGGCCGTTGGAGCCCTCAAACACTCCGACGCCACCATCACCGTCTCCGTCTCCGGCGTCGCCGGCCCGGGCGCATCTGGGCAAAAACCCGAAGGCCGCGTCTGCTTTGGCATCGCTAAATCAGGCGCCGACCCTCACGTCGAAACGGTCGAATTTGGCCCCCTCGGCCGCGACGTCGTCCGCCAAAAAACCGTCGCCAAGGCCCTCCACCTGCTCGCCGAAGCGCTTTCATAAGGCGCTCAGAAAATAGGCAGAGCGCCCAAATGGGTGCACAACTTTGCGCCGCTTCTCGTTTCGCTCAAGAAATAGGCCGCCCAAAACCCACTTGCCGCTTTTCCTCGCACACCGGTCACGGTTCTTAGCGTCAAAACGAAACCGGAGGAACTTCCTATGAATGGCGCAGACACCGCCTGGATCATCGTTGCAACAGCTTTGGTGCTGTTCATGACATTGCCGGGCCTTGCCCTTTTCTACGGCGGCCTTGTGCGCGCCAGAAACGTTCTAAGCGTCTTCATGCACTGCTACGCGATCGCCTGCGCGATGTCCGTTGCGTGGCTCGCGCTCGGATATTCCATCGCCTTCGGCTCGGGTGGCAGCGGCTATTGGGGCGGCCTCGACAAAATGTTCCTCTCTGGCATTACCGCCGACAGCCTTTCCGGAACACTTCCCGAAGTGCTGTTCTTCGCCTTCCAGATGACATTTGCCATAATCACACCAGCTCTCATCGTCGGAGCCTACGTAGAGCGCGCAAACTTTGCCTTCGTGGTTACCTTTTCAACTCTCTGGATGCTTTTATGTTACGCGCCCGTTGTGCATTGGATTTGGGGCGGCGGCATGCTCGCTGATGGTGGCATCATTGGTGAGATCGGCGCGCGCGACTTCGCTGGCGGCATCGTCGTACACGAAACAGCGGGCCTTGCAGCCCTCGTGATCGCTGTCATGCTCGGCGCACGTCGCAATCAAACCACACCGCCCCACAATCCCGGCTACGTCATGATCGGCGCAGCCATGCTCTGGGTCGGCTGGTTCGGCTTCAACGGAGGCTCACAACTCGCCGCCGACGGCGGAGCCGCTATGGCCCTGACCGTCACCCATATCTCAGCCGCGACGGCCTCGCTGACATGGGCGCTCTGGGAACGGATCAAATACGGCAAATCCTCTCTCGTCGGCCTCGTGACCGGAACCATCGCAGGCCTTGCCTCCATTACTCCAGCCAGCGGTTTTGTCGGCCCTGTCGAAGCACTGTTCATCGGTGCAATCGCAGGCATCCTCTGTCAGGAAGCCGTGAACGTGATCCGCAATTTGCTCAAGATCGACGACACGCTCGACGTATTCGCCGTCCACGGCGTTGGTGGCATCTTCGGCACGATCATGATTGCGGTTTTCGGCCAAGGCACCTTTGCGGCCCAACTCGGCAGTATCGCCATCGTCGGTGTCTTCACAATCGTCGTGACCACGGTTCTGGTTTTCATCGTCAAATCGATCTTCGCGTTGCGGGTGGACGAAGAAACCGAAGTCACCGGCCTCGACCTCGCCCAACACGGCGAACGCGCCTACGATCATTCATCATAACAAATCGGAAGATTTGTAGCGAGGGCCGGAGCAAGCTTCGGCCCTTTCTCTTTCTGGCTAGTCATATAGTTCCTGCGCACGGCGCTCAAAAGCGCGTACAATCCGCTGCATGGCGTCGTTGAAAAAGAATGTAGCAGTCGATTGCAGGAGCTTGCTGCGAAATGCGAAATCGACGTGAAAATGCACGTCGCATCCGTCCTCGGCGTCACTGAAGGCCCAGTTCGAGATCATATACTCGAACGGCCCGTCCAGATATTCGGTGTCGATCTTTCTTGCCTCCGGCCATAAGACCACCCGGCTCCCGAACCGTTCACGAAAGACTTTGAACGAAATGACCAAATCCGCCAGCATCACCTGTTTTTCGCCCTGTTCTTCAACCGACCGAATTCGCGCCGCTGCTGTCCATGGTAGAAACTCAGGATAACGCGCAACATCCGCCACAAGATCGTACATTTGCTGCGCCGAATACGGCAGGCGACGGGTTTCTTCGTGTGTCGGCATCGATTAAGTCTTTTATTTCTATCAGTCACCGGGTGAAGGCTGGCCCCCACCTGCCTCTTAAGTGTAGAGACGGAGGCGACAGTCAAGAGGGGATGCCAACGTGACGCAAGCCTACGTGATCGACGAAATGATTTCAGCCAAATCCATCGCAGCAAGGATCGAGGCATTGGCGAGCGAAATCAAAACAACCTTCGCCGACACTGATAAGCTCGTTGTGGTCGGGCTTTTGCGAGGCTCCTTTGTCTTTATTGCCGATCTTGTGCGCGAGCTGGACCTCAACGTCGAAGTCGATTTCCTCGAGGCTTCATCCTACGGCGATGGCATGGAAAGCAGTCGCGAAGTCCGTATTCTGAAAGACCTGCGTGGCGAGATCGGCGGGCGGGACGTGCTCGTTGTGGAAGACATCGTCGACACTGGATTCACCCTCAGCCACGTAATGCGGCTTTTGTCCTCGCGAAATCCCAAGAGACTTGAAACAATTGCTCTTCTCGACAAACCCTCTCGGCGCGAAACCGATATCCGCGCTACCTGGACAGGATTCGAAATACCCGACGAGTTTGTCGTGGGCTATGGCATCGACTACGCGCAACGAAACCGAAACCTTCCCTACATCGGCAAGGTTCGGTTCACCTAGGCAAAACTCCGCTCGTTTTTGCGGCGCATTTGACACAATATTTACCACGTCGATGGATTCTTAATTCAGATCCCTGACCCCGAAAGCGACTCAGTCTAGTGTTTATTTCTGGGAGGGGTGTCGACGAAGGACCGCGTAGGTGCGCCACTCTCTTGCTGCTGCAATTCTGCTTTGCATTACGGGACCCGGTTATGCGGAAAGCGTTGAACTGTCGGTCGCCAACCCGGAATTCCGTCTTGAATTCGCCGCCGAACAACCATCACCAAAATCCCGCCCACTTACCGAATTCCAATTCGGTGGCGCCATTGTTGAACCTCGCGTGCGTCTAGGCATAAGCGCTGATGAAGATCGACGCGCAACATACGCGAGCGCAGGATTTGACTCCGAGCTTGGAGAGATTGGAATCGGTCGCCCTCGCTCAATTCTTGATGCTGGTCCTCTTCCAAGCGGTGCGCCCGGTGTTCCGCCCACGCTGCGCCCCCTTGCCGCCGAAGCTGCCTTAAATGAACAACTTGGCGCCGGCTTGCGCGTGGCAACCTCGCGCGGCGCACTAAGCTTCGGCACATCCTATCACACGATCGAAGAATCGGGTGACACAGTCCTTGGATTCGCCGGTCGCTATGACGTCAGAGCCGTCAATGCCATCGACAATTTTGCCATCTTTGGCGGCGCTGAATCCGACGGTGATGAGCAACGCTTTCGCCTTGGTACAGAAATTACCCGGGGCATCACTACGGCAGGTGTCGATCTCATTCGCTCGAGCGAAGACGAAGGCCGCACGCTCAGCCAAGTCTATATCGGACTCGCGGTCACCCCGAACGTGTCGCTAGGCGTCTCGGGATTGCGCGACGCGCTGAAAGCAACCGACACTACTGAAACGCGCTTTGGACTTGGCGCGTCAGTCTCGACGGAAAGCGGCGGATTTTTTCGCGGCGGCGTTGACGGCGTGACCTCCGACGATCCTGCCTTTGAAGTATCGGTCGGGTTTGAATTCTAAGGCCCCGGGCGTCTCCAAGTCGTTTTATTGTGCGCCACAGCGCATCCACTCCGCAGAAATACCGGGTTCCCTTCCCGCGACCATGAGCTACCTTTTTTTCGCACCCTTCTTTTACGGAGACGTTTTTCATGAAGCTCATTCTCTCACTGGCACTTACAGTCGTCGTCGCATCGACCTCCATGGTGATTGCCGGCGGCCACGACGGCAACCCAGCCGTCACCGCACGCAAAGCACACATGCAACTCTATCAGCACAACTTGTCGATCCTCGGCAATATGGCCCGCGGTAACACCGACTATGACGCCGCCGCCGCCCAAGCCGCCGCCGATAACATGGTGGCTCTCACAACGATGAGCCAGGCGGGCTATTGGCTTCCAGGCACAACAAACGCTGAACTTGGCGATGAGACCCGAACTCTGCCGGCGATTTTTGGCGCAGACTCGACCGCCCGCACAATTGGTGCGGACCTCGCGGCAGCTTCAGTCGCTCTCGCCGCAGTCGCTAGCGATGGCTTGGACGCAGTTGGCCCCGCGCTTGGCCCAGTCGGCGGAGCATGCACAGCATGCCATCGTCCATACCGCGCCAGAAATTAGGACACGCTCAATAATTTGAGGCGCGCATTTCCGCGCGCCACAAACATCGCTAGGGTGGCAGAATGAAGAACCTATTCATTTTTTTCTGCTTTGGCGCCGTCGCCGCTCTGGCCGGCGCGCTCTGGATCACCCGCCCTATAACAGTCGATCCAGAGACGTTTAAATCCATCGATTCCGATGCCTCTGCGGGCGAGCTTGTCTTTGCGTTGGGCGCTTGCGCTTCCTGCCATGCAACACCGGGCGGCGAAAAGCTGGTCCTTGCTGGAGGTCGCGAATTCACCACGGATTATGGTACGTTTATCGCTCCGAACATTTCTTCCTCCAAAGACCAAGGCATTGGCACTTGGTCCCAAGCCGACTTCTTCAACGCGATGCGTCAAGGAACCTCGCCTGAGGGCAAGCACTACTTTCCGGCCTTCCCCTACGCCTCCTACGCTCGCATGAACGATCAGGATATCGCAAACCTTTGGGCCTTCATGGCCACCCTTCCCGCGAGCGAGCAACCCTCCGAACCCCACCGCCTCACCTTCCCGTTCAACTTGCGCGCAACAGTCGGGTTCTGGAAAGCCCTCTATTTCCGCACAGCATACGTACGACCCCCTGCAGAAAACGAACGCGGCCGATATCTTGTCGAGGCCATAGGCCATTGCGCCGAATGCCATACCCCTCGGACTGCACTGGGAGGGCTTCAGATCGAACGCTGGATGGCTGGCGCCCCGGACCCAAGCGGCAAGGGCAAAGTCCCAGGGCTAACGCCTGCACAACTCGACTGGTCAGAAGGTGACATCGCTTATTACCTTGAAACCGGCTTCACACCGGATTTCGACAGCGTGGGCGGAAGCATGGCCGCGGTCATCGACGGCACATCGCAATTGCCAAGCGTAGACCTCGCGGCAATTGCAGCCTACATCAAAGCCCTGCCGGCCATAGAATAACGCTTTCAAACAGTTCCAAGCTTTTTCAACCGCGCATCCCGAAGACGCGCGAAATCATCGCCCGCATGATAAGAAGACCGCGTTAAAGGCGTCGCCGAGACCATCAGAAAGCCCTTGCCGTACGCTGCCTTTTCATAGGCCGCAAACTCATCCGGAGTTACAAATCTATCAACCGCATGGTGCTTCGGCGTCGGCTGCAGATATTGACCGATTGTCAGGAAATCGATTTCAGCGGCGCGCATATCGTCCATAACCGCATGGACAGCCTGCTTGTCTTCCCCAAGGCCGACCATGATCCCCGATTTGGTGAACATCGTCGGATCAAGTTCCTTCACCCGCTGCAAAAGCCGCAAGCTGTGGAAATAGCGCGCACCTGGGCGCACCTCAGGATAAAGCCCCGGAACTGTTTCGAGGTTGTGATTGAACACATCCGGTTTCGCATCAACCACGATCTCAAGAACTTTTGGATCACATCGAATGAAATCCGGGGTCAAAATCTCAATGGTTGTCTTTGGGCTCTGACGGCGAATGGCACGGATTGTCTGAGCAAAATGCTCAGCGCCGCCATCCTCAATATCATCGCGATCAACCGAGGTCACAACGACATGATTCAGCCCAAGCTTCTTCACAGCATCGGCAACTCGGCCCGGCTCGAACACATCCAAGTCCTCTGGCGGCTTACCTGTCGCGATGTTGCAGAAGGTACAGGCACGCGTACAAACCTCACCCATGATCATCATGGTGGCATGTCCCTGGCTCCAGCACTCACCCACGTTCGGACACCCAGCTTCCTCACAAACCGTCACCAGCTTGTTTTCACGCATAATGTCACGGGTCTGCTTATAGCCTTCGCTCACCGGCGCTTTAACACGGATCCAATCTGGCTTCTTCGGCTGAGCACTGTCCGGGCGCCGCTGTTTTTCAGGGTGGCGTAACGCGGGGATTTTCAGGTCTTTTTGGGTCATCTCGGCTCCTCTTGGCAAAGATGTAACGCCCCAACACGCGCAAGTCCAACTCTCGAAGGGTCGCACATGGCGGCTATGCACCACATGCAACCAGACAGAGACTAGCCAATCAGGGGCGACCAGTTCCCCGAAGTCTCATCGTAGTGCTTCTTCAATCGGATCAACGCGATTCGTAGTACTATCTTGCCAGACCGAGCAGACCACCCCATCCGCTTCTCGGTCGCCTCTATGCCTTCCAGGAAACAACAGCACCGTAACACCGCGTCACCAAGCCCAGGGCCGAGATCGCTCAAAGCTTCCGTTACCCGCGCCCGCGCAGCATCCGAGCCGCCTGCGAACCCAGATGTGGCAAAATCTGCCTTGCCACCCGAGGTCAAAAACCGGTCCCAGTTCTGCGCCACTCTTGGCCCAAGCTGCGCCAACTCGAAGTCTTCCCGAAGACGCTCCCCCGCCGCCACCAAATCCGAAGACAAAAACGGCTCTCCCGATTTATCCTTACGTCGAGCCAAAGACAAAAGTGGACTTTCTGCCGCGTTATACCGAACCCGTCGCCGCGAACCGCTGTCGTCGCGCTGCAAGCGTTCGCCATGCTCACCGTGCTGAGCCGCAAAGGCATTCGCATCCTCACCAAACCCGGCCCGCGAGGCCTCATCCTCTGCCAGAAAACGCTTCAAGGCGTGCCGACCCGCCGTGCTGATCCGATAACGCTTGATGCGACTGTCGGAATGCAACTCCACCCAGTCCTTCAACGCAAGCGCCTCCGCGAGAGGCCGCTCGATAACAGCTGTCCGCAGTGTCTGCCCGCATGCATCCTCACGCACTATGACCGCCTTCTCCATTTCTTCAGCTATAGCCAGACAAGCCCCGGGCTCATTCAACCGTCTCAATATGCGAGGCGCCTCAGCCCGAATTTCTGCCTCGTCCGGCATCACAACTTCTTTGGTCTTTACAGCAATGGTCATAGTGTCTTCGTCCTCGACGTCCCTAATGGCCGCGCCCACAGCACCTTGCGTCGATCCCAAACGGGTCAGAGCAAGATCCACCAGAAAGTCATCGCGGCGTGTTTCATAACGGCGCACCTGGCGCAGAATAGTCGAGGCATGACACCCCGCCTCCCGTGCAAGCGACCGGATCGACCGGCCCTGCTGCGTATGAGCGAGATATCGGCGCACTTCTTCAGGCACCCATGCCGGGCCTTGAAAGGTGTTCTCTGTCTCACACAAACGTTGCATCATGGGCTCCAATTCATCGGGATCGAAGTCTCAAACCGCCAAATACGCAGCGCTTCGCGATCTTAGCAGAAATCAACCTTTAGTTGCAATTCTTTCTAAAGAGTTAACAAACCCGACGGAAATGAGATTGAACATCTAAATCTAAACAACTGTAAACACGGGCGAACGCAGAAAACTCGCCGCAAGCAACACACGTTTAGGTTGCGTTATGCCATGACCAGATTAACCAAAGGAAACTTTTTCATGGCTGACACTCTCACACATATTGAAACACTTCGCCGCCCCCGCTTGCTAATCAGGGCTGCGCGCCACGGGCTGACGAACTACAGCCGCGAACGCACGCTTTCTCGGCTTTTGACCACACCGCAAAAAACAGCGGATGGCGTGTTAAGTGATCTCATGCGCACAGAAGCCGAGATAGAAGCCACGCGCAAAAATGGCGACGTAGCCTACTCAGTGACACGCCATCTCGAAGTGCTTATCGCTTTGATGGGAGAAGCACGGCTTATGCTTTCGCGCAGCCGCGCACCCGAAGGGATCTAGCCAAACGCGTCCGGCTCAGACGCCTTCTTTTCAGCCACAAAAGCCATCAAAGCCTCACGCGTCGCTGGATCCATCGGCGGCGCCTGATAGTCCCCAAGCAGCTTTTCGACACGCGCGCCGGCCAACGCAACCGTATCGCGCTCGCCCTCTTCAGCCCATTGCTCGTATGGTTTGTAGTCCAGCAAATCCGTGCGCCAGAAGGCTTCCTTGAAGTTCGCCTGCGTATGAGCACACCCAAGATAATGTCCGCCCGGGCCCACTTCGCGTATCGCATCCATGGCTTGTCCGTTCTCCGACACATCCACGCCCCGCGCCAAATGATGCAGGGTGCCCAACTGATCGGCGTCCATCACAAATTTCTCAAAGCTCGCAACCAAACCGCCTTCAAGCCAGCCCGCCGCGTGCAACATGAAGTTTACACCTGACATCAAGCCAACGTTGAGCGAATTAGCCGTCTCGTAAGCCGCCTGCGCATCCGGCAGTTTCGAGCCACAAAAAGAGCCCGCTGAGCGATAGGGCAACCCAAGCCGCCGCGCGATCTGCCCCATACCATAGGTAATATGCGCCGCCTCAGGCGTGCCAAACGTTGGCGCGCCAGAGTTCATATCAATCGAGGTCACAAACGCCCCTGCAATCACCGGCGCACCAGCGCGGATTAACTGCGAATAAGCGACGCCTGCCAATACCTCTGCAGTCACCTGAGTCAAAGTTCCGGCAACGCTCACTGGCGCCATCGCACCACCGACAATGAACGGCGAAATAATCGCCGCCTGGTTGTTTGAGGCATATACCTCCAACGCGCCCATCATTGTGGAATCAAATGTCAAAGGTGAGTTGATGTTGATGAGCGACGTCATCACAGTGTTCTGAGCGACAAAATCCGCCCCAAACAGAATCTTGCACATATCCACGGAATCCTGTGCGCGACTCGGCTCCGTCACGGACCCCATGAACGGCTTATCCGACAATGTCATATGCGCCAGCAACATATCCAAGTGCCGCTTGTTCACCGCAACATCCGTCGGTTCGCAGACCGTTCCACCTGAGTGATGCAACCACTTCGACATATACGCGAGCTTCACGAACTTCTGGAAATCTTCCATCGTCGCATAACGCCGTCCGCCGACCACATCGCGCACAAACGGCGGGCCATAAACCGGTGCGAGCACCAGATTGCGTCCGCCAATCTCAACACTGCGCTCCGGGTTACGAGCATGCTGTACGTAAGATGAAGGCGCCGTCTCGCAAAGCTTGCGCGCGAGGCCCTTTGGAAGGCGCACCCGCTCTCCGTCCACGTCTGCGCCCGCTTTTTTCCAGCGCTTCAACGCTTCCGGGTTGTCAACAAACGCCACACCGATCTCTTCAAGGACAGTCTCGGCGTTTGCCTCAATGACAGCCAAGGCCTCTTCGTCAAGAACCTCAAAGTTCGGAATATTGCGCTCAATATACTTGGCAACTTCTATCCGCACTGCCGTGCGTTCTGCGCGCCGCGCTGCACCACCGCCGCCACGCGCCCGCCGCCGTCCACCAACCTCAGACATCACACCATGCTCCGAAAAAAATGCGTTACACTCTTCAACCACACCCCCCACAAGCCTCAGCGCCAATTTACGGCCTCTGCCACGCGAAAACGACATGCCAGCTTCTTCTTGGCAAAAATACTCCAGGGAAGTGCCGATAGGTACTCGGGCAGAGCCCCAAACCACCTTGCACAAGTCGCCCCCCGCGCCTAATCAGCGAGCATGACAAATAAAGCCCATGACCGCCTCCTCATCATCGACTTCGGCAGCCAGGTGACGCAGCTCATCGCGCGCCGCCTGCGCGAACTCAACGTCTATTGCGAGATCCACCCGTTCCAGAAGGTGACGGAGGCGTTCCTTGCGG
>JABDPD010000356.1 GCA_013042895.1 Boseongicola sp.
AAGAACATATACAAGCGTAAGGGGCAGTTGGTGCGGCTGAGGTAGGCGCACTGTTTGGGCTCGAGATGCTTACCCCGTGCGTCTTTCGTCAAAGCTCATCGCGATGAAGCTTGGCATGTGGTCTCCCATGCCGACGACTTTGTTCTGCTGACCACCCTCGTTACGTCGCCCGCCACGATTGCGTCCACCACGATCGCGTTCTTTAGGCACGTCGGTGTTGGCTGCCTCTTGGGCAGATGCGGCGGCCTCTGCCGGTGCGTCGTCCGTCTTCTTGCGGCGCGAGCGGCGGGGTTTTTCGGCCTTTGGTTCGGACTGAGTTGAAGCTTCTACGGTTTCTTCGACGGGCTCGGCTTTGCGGCGACCGCGACGGGGCTTTTCGCTTTTCGCTTCGTTGTTTTCGTTTGGATTGGCTGGAGCGTCGCCTTCGAGGACGGCGCGTGGAATCTCTTTGGCGATCAGCTTCTCGATCTGCTCGAGCAATTTTTCATCAGGGCCAGAGCAAATCATGATTGCTTTGCCGTCACGGCCCGCGCGGCCTGTACGACCAATGCGGTGCACGTAGTCCTCGGAATGGCTTGGCACATCGAAGTTAAAGACGTGGCTCACGGCCGGAATATCGAGGCCGCGGGCGGCGACGTCAGAGGCCACGAGGAAGCGTAGACCACCGTCACGAAACTGATCGAGCGTCTTTGTTCGCTGCGATTGATCAAGATCGCCGTGGATTGGTGCGGCGTCAAAACCATGTTTTTTCAGAGATTTAGCGACAATATCGACGTCTGTCTTTCGATTGCAAAAGACGATCGCATTGGTACAAGAATCGCCCTCACGCTCAATGAGCTTGCGCAGGATTTTGCGCTTTTCGGTTGCGGACCTGTCACGGCGGGACGCGCGGAACATGACGACTTCTTGCGTGATATTCTCAGAAGCTGTCGCCTGGCGCGCGACCTCAACCCGCTCGGGGTTGGAGAGGAACGTGTTAGTAATCCGCTCAATCTCAGGGGCCATTGTGGCCGAGAAAAAGAGTGTCTGGCGCGTGAAAGGCGTCAGCGAGAAGATGCGTTCGATGTCCGGGATGAAGCCCATGTCGAGCATCCGGTCGGCTTCGTCCACAACCATAATCTCGATGCCTGTCAGCAAGAGCTTTCCGCGCTCAAAATGGTCAAGAAGGCGACCCGGTGTAGCGATCAGCACGTCAACGCCGCGGTCGATCAACTGGTCCTGTTCTTTGAAACTTACACCGCCAATGAGTAGCGCTTTTGTGAGCTTCACGTTCTTGGAATAGGTGTCAAAGTTTTCAGCCACTTGCGCGGCAAGTTCGCGAGTCGGGCAGAGGACAAGCGAGCGCGGCATGCGCGCACGGGCGCGGCCACGGGCCAGCATGTGGATCATCGGCAGTGTGAAGCCAGCGGTCTTGCCGGTGCCCGTCTGAGCGATGCCCAGCACGTCGCGACCCTGGAGGGCAGCTGGGATAGCACCTTCTTGAATTGGGGTCGGGGTCTCGTATCCGGCCTCTTCAACGGCCTTAAGGATTTTTGGCGATAGCGCCAGATCGGAGAATTTCGTCATCTCGGTCCATAGTTTACGGACCAATTTTGGGCCCGTCGTCGAAGCGGCGCGGGTCCGTATGACCCAGAAGCTTATCCACAAGCTGCCGCGATTGACGGAACACGTAGGTCAAACGCCCTTTGGGGTCAATGTATTAAGGAAATTATGCACAATTAGTTGAATTTTTATTAATTGTTTCAGATTTCGGGGAAGTGACGGGAATGGTTAAGTTTTTCCGGTTGTACGCTTTCTAACCAACAGGACAAAGTTCATTTGTGACGCGGGGTTATCTCAATAGTCTCAAATTCGGGCGTGACACATCCATTGCGGGAGTTATTTGAGTAGCGCACAATTTATGATTGAACTCTTATTGATTTGATTAAGTTTTCGGAGACTGCACGTTTTCGCACACAGAGTTATCCACAGCCGGGATAACAATTGTCGGCTCTAAACCATCATTTCCTTCGTCGCTGAGAGCTTCAGTTCGGGATGGTCGCGCTCAATCCGGTCGATGTCCCATTGCAGGCGTGTCAGGTACACGGTGTCGCCGTCGTTATCGGCGGCAATGTGGCCTTTGTTGACGTTCACAAAGGCGTCGACTTTGTCTTTAGGCCCCGTGACCCAGCGTGCGGAGGTGAACTGCGAAGGCTCGAAACGCACGGGCAAGCCATATTCAAGCTCTATCCGGCTGGCGAGCAGTGCGATCTGCAACTGCCCCACTACGCCGACGATAATAGCCGAGGCCAACATCGGTTTGAATACCTTGGCC
>JABDPD010000357.1 GCA_013042895.1 Boseongicola sp.
CGTTTGGACTGTTTCCTTCGGCCAATGAGATTCGTGGGACGGGGGACGCAAATTTCACTGGTTGGGGCCGTTCGCCCGGCGATGTGGAAACGGGCGAGTTTCGGTTTGAAACCGTGAAACCGGGGGCCGTGGTGATGCCGGACGGTCGCGTTCAGGCGCCGCATATCTCGGTTTGGATCGTGGCGCGAGGGATCAACATTGGATTGCAGACGCGGGCATACTTTGAGGATGAGGCGGAAGCGAACGAAGCGGACCCGTTGCTCGGTCAGATCGCGGATCGTCAGCGAGTGCCGACGTTGATGGCGCGGGCCGAGGGCGGTAGTGTTTATCGGTTCGACGTCCATCTTCAAGGGCCGAAAGAGACAATTTTCTTTGATATTTGAGGGTGTTATGGGGAAATCTTGTATCATATGCGTTGCCATCACAGGTTCTGTACCGACCAAAGCTGCTAACCCTGCAGTGCCCATATCGATTTCGGAACAGATTGAGAGCACGCATGAGGCATTTGAGGCCGGGGCGAGCATTTGCCATGCGCATGTAAGAAATGACGACGAGACGCCGAGCTCGGATCCGGAGAAGTTTGCAGCCTTGAAAGAGGGCTTGGAAAAACATTGTCCGGGCATGATTATCCAGCTTTCGACCGGCGGGCGTTCGGGCGCCGGAAAGGAGCGCGGGGGGATGCTGCCCCTGCGCCCTGACATGGCCTCGCTATCTGTGGGCTCCAACAACTTCCCCACACGGGTCTATGAGAACCCGCCTGATCTAGTAGATTGGCTGGCGGCCGAGATGATCAAGTTTGACGTGAGGCCTGAGATTGAGGCTTTTGATCTGAGCCATATTTTCCGTGCTCGCGAGATGCATGCCGCGGGTCAGATCAAGGACACGCCCTATGTTCAGTTCGTGATGGGTGTGAAAAACGCGATGCCAGTGGATCGTGCGGTTTTTGATTTTTATGTTGAGACGGTCAAGCGGCTCTTTGGCGACGACGCAGAGTGGTGTGCGGCCGGGGTCGGGCCTAATCAAATTGTTCTTAATGAGTGGGCGATAGCGAGTGGCGGGCATGTGCGCACTGGGCTTGAGGACAACGTTCGACTGAGCCGTGAAGAGTTAGCGGCTTCGAACGCTCAACTTGTGAGGCGCGCGGTCGAGATTGCGGAACGATATGAACGTCCGGTTGCGACGTGGTCTGAGGCGCGCGACATTCTGCGATTGCGGGCGCCTACATAAATGCACGGCAGGTGTGATTGGACGCGTGAGCCCTAATCGGTCATCGTTGTTTTGAGCGGCCCGGTCCGGGTTGGAAGCAAAGGATGACACCATGAAAAGCACCGCGATTTACAAACTTGACGATCTGGCCGACCGCACTCCGGAATACGCCATTGTCGGTGAAGTTGATCTCGTTGTGGTGCGATTTGATGATGAGATATCCGTGTTTTACGGGCGATGTTTGCACCGCGGCGCGCTAATGGCGGATGGGCATGTGCGCGGGAATGATCTGATTTGTGGCGTGCATAACTGGGATTACCGGCTGGACAGTGGCGTGTCGGCCTACGCCAACGATGAGAAGTTGCCGAAGTTCAATTCCTGGGTGGAGGACGGCTCGGTCTGCGTAGATGCCGATGAGATCAACGCTTGGGGGCACGCAAACCCGCAGCCGTACAATCGTGATGCCTATCTGGGGCTATACGCGGATCCAAGTCATGGCACGGACGCAGAGCCTTACAACGGGTTGATCCAGCGATATGCAAAGCAGGGTTTGACGAAAACCGGGCATCATGGGGTTGTGGAATCGATGGGGGTTCCGCGTAGTGAGTTGCCAGATTGGGATGACATTCAGCTGTTGACGGCGCAGCTGCATAAGCCTCCGTTGTTAGATGAGGACCCGGTGGGAACCGAGGTGGTGATCGGGCCGAATGCACAAAAGCCGCTGAAACTGGAAATTCCATTGTTCGTGTCGGACATGAGCTTTGGCGCTCTGTCAGAAAGCGCAAAGGTGGCCTTGGCACGCGGGGCCGAATTGGCGGGTACTGGGATTTGTTCGGGCGAGGGCGGCATGTTGCCGGAAGAGCAGGCGGAGAACTCTCGGTATTTCTACGAACTGGCGTCTGGCCGGTTTGGCTTTTCCTGGGACAAACTGGAGCGAGTGCAAGCATTTCACTTCAAAGGAGGGCAAGGTGCGAAAACCGGGACGGGTGGCCATTTGCCAGGCGAGAAAGTGCAAGGCAAGATCGCAGAGGTGCGTGAATTGGAGCCTGGAACATCAGCTATTTCGCCGCCGCGGTTTCCAGATTGGACCGAGGTGTCTCAGATCAAAGAGTTTGCCGACGAGGTGCGGGATCGGACAGGTGGCATTCCAATTGGATACAAGCTTTCAGCGCAGCATATCGAAAAGGACATCGATGCCGCTTTGGAGGTTGGCGTAGATTATGTGATTTTGGATGGTCGGGGCGGTGGCACCGGGGCGGCACCGGTGATCTTCCGCGACAATATCTCGGTTCCAACGATCCCGGCATTGGCACGTGCACGTCGGCATCTGGACGTTTTGGGACGGCAAGATGTGACGCTTGTGATCACCGGCGGTTTGAGAAAACCAGCTGATTTCATCAAAGCAATGGCCATGGGAGCGGACGCGATTGCGGTATCAAACTCAGCCATGCAAGCAATTGGGTGTCTGGCGATGCGTGCATGTCACACGAACAATTGCCCCGTCGGAATCGCGACGCAGAAACCGCATTTGGTGAACCGTTTGGTGGTGGAGAAATCAGCTCGGCAATTGGCGAACTTCTTTGAAGCGAGTGTGGAGTTGATGCAAGTGATGGCGCGGGCTTGCGGGCATGATCATTTGTCGAAGTTCAACGCGGATGATCTCACGACGTGGAAGAAAGATATGGCCGAAGTCTCGGGTGTGCGCTTTGGCGGTGTTGGATAAAGTCCCATTTTCAATGCATTAGCGCAATGTTCAATCCTAAGTGCAAAGGGTATGCGCACGTATCTCTCAAAGTGCATGACGCCTCGTCAAATCGCCTCTGAAATGCTGGACTCTTGGGCTGGGCAGGAGCAGTCTCGGTTCCATCAAAAACAACAGGGAGCCTTCAATGAAACATATTAGAAAAACAGCCCTCGCGACATTGATCGCGACCACAATGCTTGCCTCGCCCATTCTGGCGGCTGGTACTCATCCGACTACCGGCGAAGCGCTCGCCGAAGATCAGACATTTACCTACCGTGTTCTGGACGAGCACAGCTCGGTTGACCCGCAGGTCGTGGAAGACGTGACAGGCGCTGAAATTGTGCGCGATCTGTTCGAAGGACTTATGAACCAGGACGAAGATGGCAACCTCGTGCCGGGTGTTGCGACCGGGTTTACGACGAATGACGACAAAACGGTGTACACGTTCACACTGCGCGACGGTGCGAAGTGGTCGAACGGCGATCCGGTGGTTGCGGGCGATTTCGTTTACGCCTGGCAGCGTGCCGTAGATCCTGAATTGTCCTCGCCTTACGCATGGTACATGGAGATCACTGCGATTGAGAACGCGGCTGAGATAATCGGTGGCAATGCCCCGATCACAGATCTTGGTGTAAGGGCGATAGATGACAGTACGCTTGAAGTGACGTTGTCAGCACCGCTGCCATATTTTGCGACCATGACGACGCACGCGACAATGTTCCCGGCACCGCGCTCGGTGATCGAGGCGCATGGCTCAGAGTGGACGAAGCCTGAGAATATCGTTTCAAACGGTGCTTACGTTCTCACAGAGCATCTGCCGAACGAGCGTTCGGTGCGGACGCGGAACCCGATGTACTGGGACAACGAGAATACGATTCTGGAACAGGTCGTGGCTCTGGTCATCAACGACGAGAACGTGGCTTTGACGCGCTATATGGCCGGTGAGTTGGACCGCACCGAAGTGCCAGCGGGTCAGTTCCCACGGCTTAAGGCGGAAAACCCGGAAGAGGCGATCAGCTTCCCGCGTCTTTGTAACTACTACTACACGTTTAACCTGTCTGAGGACGGCCCAGAAGAGTTCAAAGATGTTCGGGTGAGAAAAGCGCTGGCGATGGCTGTGGATCGCAAGATCATCGTTGAAAACGTTTTGGCCGGTGGTCAGCCAGAAGCTTATAGCTTTACACCTGCAGCAGTTGCGGACTTTGAGCCGCCTGCGTCGGAAATGGCGTCGATGACCCAAGCGGAGCGGGATGCGAAGGCGAAAGAGCTTCTGGCAGAAGCGGGCTTTGGACCGGACAATCCGTTGAAGTTCAACATGATCTACAACACATCGGAATCGCACAAGAAAATCGCGGTTGCGATGAGTCAGATGTGGAAACAAAAGTTAGGTGTTGAAGCCGAGCTTGGCAACATGGAGTGGAAGGTCTTCCTTGAAACTCGCGGCAACCAGGACTTTGAACTGGCGCGTGGTGCATGGTGTGGCGACTATAATGAAGCCTCGACGTTCCTTGATCTGTTAACTTCGCCGTCGGGTTACAACGACGGGAAGTTCTCAAGTGCAGAGATCGACAGCCTGATGACCCAAGCCCGCACAGCGAGCGAAACGTCTGATCTTTACACTCGGGTTGAGGCGATTATCGCTCAAGAACAGCCGGTTATCCCGATCTACCACTATGCTGGCGTCTATATGATGGACAGCGATGTGGGCAACTGGCCTGTGAACAATGTTGAGCAGAACTGGTACTCGAAGAACCTTTACAAACTCGCTGAATAAACCAGGCGTTTGAACGAAATTCCCCGTCGCAGACTTTTTGCGGCGGGGAGTACTCATTTTCGGGAATTCTTATGCTTGCTTATTCGATCCGTCGCCTTTTGGCGGCTATTCCGACGCTGCTGTTGCTCATCGCTGCGTCCTTCGTCCTGATACAGGTGGCCCCCGGTGGCCCCTTCACATCCGAGCGGCCACTACCGCCGCAGGTGCTTGCCAATATTGAGGCGCGCTATGGGCTGGATCAGCCGATGTGGAAGCAGTTTTGGGATTACCTTTACAACATCGTTTTCCATTTCGATTTCGGACCGTCCTTCAAGTTCAAAGACCGCGACGTGAATGACATCATCGCGCAGGGATTTCCGATCTCGCTAACTTATGGGTTTTTGTCGTTCCTCGCCGCCACTTCCGTCGGGGTGACGTTGGGCGTGGCAGCGGCGATCCGACACAACACGTGGATT
>JABDPD010000036.1 GCA_013042895.1 Boseongicola sp.
CCAGCCTGCTTTGCACGCACTGAAGCCAATAGGTTCGTCTTATCGTCATCCGTCACCGCCAACACAGCATCGGCGCGCCCCACACCCGCTTCTTCCAGCAACTCCGAGTTTAGACCGTCACCATTCAGAACAATCGTGCGCTCCAGTGCATCTGCTGCGAGTTCCGCGCAGGTGCGGTTCCGCTCAATGATCTTCGCGCGAAGGCGCTCCGCCCGACCTTCCAGTGCTCGAGCTACAGCCAAGCCAACATTGCCGCCACCGATAATGACGACGCGCTCCTGCCGTCGCACCACCTTGCCAAAAATCTCGAATGTTCGGGTGACGTCTTCAACTTGACTGATCACGTAAATTTGGTCGTGAGCAAAAAGCTGATCACCCGGCTCCGGTGCGAACAACCGCCCATTGCGTCGAACTCCAACGACAATCGCGCGCAAAGTCGAGAACAAATCCGTCAACTGCCTTAGCGGAGTGTCCAGCACCGGACAGTCTTCGTCCAACTGAATGCCCAACAGTTGCGCTTTACGGTCAAGGAACAACTCGGTGTCAAACGCCGCCGGCGCTGACAAACGCCGCAACGCCGCCTCAGCCACTTCTCGTTCTGGACTGATAACCACATCAATCGGCATGTGATCGCGCCGATACAGATCAGAGTAGATCGCCGTCAAATAGCTCTGTGCGCGAAGCCGAGCGATCTTTCGCGGCACATCAAACACGGAATGCGCGACCTGACAGGTCACCATGTTGACCTCGTCAGAGTGGGTCGCCGCGATGATCATATCTGCATCGCGTGCGCCTGCCCGGTCGAGCACATCAGGATAACTCGCATGGCCCGCGATACCCTGGACATCCAACGCGTCCGTCACACGGCGAACCAGATCGGCGTTATAGTCAACAACCGTAACGTCATTGCGTTCGCCAGAAAAATGGCGCGCAATTTGCGAGCCCACTTGACCTGCTCCGCAGATGATAACCTTCATATCTGCCCCTCGGCCGACGTTAAGACGTACTTGGTGACACGGGCGTGCCCGGCAATCAAGTGACTGCAAACGCGGACTACAAACTCCATATCAATCCGCCTTCCCAGCCGCGATCACGCGTCCTCTTCAGCCTCCTCAACCACAGCGGCATATCGCGCACCTGCCCGGTTCGATGTCACAACGTTCAGAGACTTCAATTTGCGGTGCAAGGCTGAGCGCTCCATGCCGACGAAACCAGCGGTCCGGCTGATGTTTCCGCCAAACCGGTTGATTTGAGTAAGCAAATATTCGCGCTCAAACATCTCACGCGCCTCGCGAAGTGGCAGCGTCGCGAGGCTCCCCGAAAGCACCACACGGTTTTCGTCCTCTTCCTCGGCCTCGTTGCTCGTTCCGGGGATCTCGGCGGCAGAGATGTCGCCCTTATCAGCTCCAAGAATGAGAACTCGTTCAATCACATTCTTGAGCTGCCGTACATTGCCCGGCCACTGCATCGTCTGAAGCATGGCAATCGCGTCTTCAGACAACTTGCGCAACGGCATTCCCTGAGACTTGTTGAAACCGGAAATGAAGAACTCTGCCAATTCCGGAATATCTTCACGCCGATCAGCCAACGCAGGCACATCAATCGGAACGACATTCAAGCGGTGGAACAATTCCTGTCGGAACGTCCCATTTTCCACCTCAGTTTCCAGATTGCGCGTCGTCGATGAAATAACCCTCAGATCCACGCGCACCATGTCCCCACCGCCAACGCGCTGGAACTGCTGCTCGGTTAATACACGCAATATTTTCGACTGGGTTCCAAGCGGCATATCCGCGATTTCATCAAAGAAGATAATCCCGCCATGCGCCTGTTCCAAGAGCCCGGGCTCGATACCACGACCCGTACTTTCTCGCCCGAAAAGAACCTCTTCCATGCGATCAGGCTCTATAGAGGCTGAATTTACCGTCACGAACGGCCCCTCGGCCCGATCTGAATTGGCATGAATGAAACGCGCAGCGATTTCCTTACCCGATCCCGCTGGTCCGGTTAGCATGACACGACCGTTCGACTTAGTCACTTTGTCGAGTTGCGCGCGCAAAGTGCGGAAAGACTGACTCGACCCTACCATGTCCGTGGTCGTCACATCCTTGCGTCTGAGGTCAGTATTCTCGCGTCTGAGACGCGACGTCTCCATCGCGCGCGTGATCACCACCATCAACTGATCAATATTGAAGGGCTTCTCGATGAAGTCATAAGCCCCCTGCTTGATTGCCGCGACCGCAATCTCGATATTGCCGTGGCCCGAAATGATGATCACTGGCACATCCGGATTATCGCGACGGACAGCCTTGAGGATATCAATCCCGTCCATGTCGCTGTCTTTCAGCCAAATATCGAGCACCATCAACGCCGGTGCTTCTTTGTTCATTTCTGACATTGCCTCATCCGACGTGCCTGCAAGCCGCGTCGTAAAGCCTTCGTCCTTCAAAATATCGGAAATCAACTCGCGAATATCACGCTCGTCGTCCACTATGAGTATATCGCCCATTAATGCCTCCATGCTTTTATCATTCGGCAACCGCCAGGTCACCGGCCTGTTCTTGCGTCGCCGATATCGGCAACACGACTTTTGCAGTCGCACCGATTTGGCGCGACTGATCCAAAGGAGCCGCGTCGATCAATGCCAACGTGCCTCCGTGCTCTTCGATAATCTTCTTCACGATCGGCAGTCCCAATCCGGTGCCCTTCTCGCGTGTCGTCACATAGGGTTCAAACAACCGTGAGCGGTCCTCCGGCAACCCAATCCCATTGTCACTTATGAGGATTTGCGCATGGCCGTCTGACACAGTCATTTCAACATGCACCCGCGCATCATAGCCTTCTGGAAAGCCCTTCTTTTCCTCAAGGCTTTCAATTGCTTCCCTGGCGTTCTTAATCAGGTTGGTAAGTGCCTGGCCAATCATTGTGGAATCGATGTCAGCCAACACAGGCTCCTTGGGCAATGCTGATGTCAGAGTGACTCCATCCATCGCCCCTTCCTGTAAGAGGACTGCATCTGAAACGAGCTTCGTGAGATCATTCATGGTCGTTTCTGGCTCAGGCATCCGTGCGAATTTGGAAAACTCATTGACAATACGGCGCAGATCATTGGTCTGCCGCACAATCACATCAGTGAGATTGTCCAAAAGCGGCCCATCATCACCAACCGAGGACACGAACTTCCGGCGAATACGCTCTGCTGAAAGCTGAATGGGAGTAAGCGGGTTCTTGATCTCATGCGCAATCCGACGCGCCACATCTCCCCAAGCCGCCATGCGCTGCGCCGTTACAAGGTCCGTGACATCATCGAACGCAATTACATACCCCGTCTCACCAGTTTCGCCGCGCCGCTCAGCGATCCGGACAAGCAATGTCTCCGCCACACCCTTGCGCGACAAACGCACCTCTTCTTGGGCTGTTTCACGACCACTTGCGCGAAGCTGCTCCAGCAAAGACACAAACTCGGGCACAATCACATGCAACGGTGCTTCAATCTCCGTCGGTCCATCCGCGCGCAAAATTCGCTCCGCAGAACGATTGATGAAGCTCACGCGTCCATCGCCGTCCAACCCAATCACGCCGGCTGTCACCGACGACAAGACTGAATCAAACAAACGACGACGTTCTTCAATCTGCTGGTTTGTGCTCATCAACGCGTCGCGCTGGCCCTTCAACTGCCGCGTCATCTGGTTGAACAACCGCCCCACCATCGCGATTTCGTCTTCGCCCTGTTCTTCTGGGATCTGCACGTCCAAGTCGCCAGCACCCACACGCTGAGCCGCCCCAGCAAGTCGCCCAACCGGGCGCGAAAGCCGTTCCGCGAACCAAAGCCCGAGCCAAATCGCAGCAAGGATTAAGATGACCGCAAAGCCCAGATACAGTAGGCCAAATTCGAAAACGACCCGCCCGCGCTCTGCTTCAAGCTGGGTGTATAGCTGAGCCGTTTCTTCCGCCTCATCCAGCAAACTAAGTATGCGTCCATCAACATCTCGACTTACATATAGATAGCGATCAGGAAACGCTGTAAGACGCACCAAAGCGCGAAACTCATTCGTCGTCAGGTCCTCAAGAATTACCGTCTGGCCTTCGCGCGCCAACGCTATCGTGTCCGCGCCGGGATCCTCAAAATCAAACAAGTAAGACCGCTCGCCACGTGTTCGGATTTCACCTGTTCCGTCAATCACATAGGCTTCCCGCAAGCCGCGCTGGATTTGCCCCTGGCCTTGCCCCAAAAGCTGACGCAACTCCGCGTCCGAGACGAAAACCGACCGCGTTCGCGCAGAATTAAGATAGGCCGCAAGCGCGTTCGCATCCTCACTCAGGTCTCGCCGCTGGTCCTCCTGATAGGCTTCCGCCGCCGAAAGCGAAGCGCCGACAACGCCACGCACTCGCTCCGAGAACCAGCCCTCCAATCCGATATTGATGGTCAAACCGGCAAAAACCGCGACGGTCACAGTGGGTATCAGGGCAATAATTGCGAAGACGCCGGTAAGACGAAGGTGCAAGCGAGAACCCGCCGACTTCGCGCGTCGCGCAGCAATCATCGAAGCTATTCGCGCGAATACCAGCGCCGCAACAACCAGCACGTAGACAAGGTCAGCCAACAAAACGAGTCGCAGAGACAGTGCCGATGTCTGACGATCCAACGGCCCAAGAACCATAAACGTCGCAAGCGCTAGCACCGGCCCTAGAACCACAACCACAAGGGTCGCCGCGTTTTGAAAGCGTCGCATCCGCCTGAGACGGTTAATCTTTTGCCAAGTTAATGCCCGCGCGCGCCCCGCCACCCGGACCCTCCATATGATGTGCCACTGAGACGTGGCGACCGCTCTATATTGGCGACACTTTATCCACAGTTACGGATTGGCCACTCTCTGTTGCGGTTTTACATCAATTTGCGCCTCCGTGTCACGCGGATATCGAGGTCTGTGATCTTCTTTCTGAG
The DNA here is from genome assembly GCA_013042895.1 of Boseongicola sp. GTDB lineage: Bacteria > Pseudomonadota > Alphaproteobacteria > Rhodobacterales > Rhodobacteraceae > Boseongicola. The sequence continues at coordinate 4,946 of JABDPD010000036.1, forward strand.
GGTATTTCGATTTATCCCAAGCAAATCAGCACATTTCGCCTGATTTCCCCCCGTTGCATCCAGAGCAATCTCGATCAATGGCAGCTCAACTTCACGCAGTATCCGTTGGTAAAGCCCCGGTGGCGGTAATTGCCCGCCATGCAAATCGAAATACCGTCTGAGATGCTTCTCGATCGACGTTGACAACTTCTCGCTTTCGCCACCACCCGTTAAAGGTTCAATGGCAGGTTGGTTGCCCAGTACCATCTCGACTTCGGCGCGACTAATCTCGTCTTCACCGCCAGTAATGGACAACCGCCGGATCGTGTTTTCCAACTGCCGAACGTTTCCAGGCCACGAGTATGCCCGCACAAGCTCCAAGGCTTGCGCTGCAAACTGACGAAGCGGCAGTCCATCGCGCTCTGCTCGCGCAAAGAAATGGTTGGCGAGTAGCGGAATGTCCTCCACGCGCTCCCGAAGTGACGGAACAGCCAGCGTCACCCCTCCTAATCGATAGTAAAGGTCCGAGCGGAACTTCCCTTGATCCAATTTCACAGCCAAGTCCGCCTGACTTGTCGCCATGATCCGTGGAGCATTATCCGTGAAGCTATCAAGCATCCGGACAATCCGCGCTTGCGCGTCTTCATCAAGATCCCCAACCTCATCGAACAAAAGCGTCCCATTTTTGACCCTTGAGATTAGCGCTGCTGGCCCCTCCATCTGCGCCAGATCACTTCCCGTCGCCACTACAAACGGCAGCGTTCGGCGGTCCGACAAGTCATGAATCGCCCGCGCAATAAGCGACTTGCCTGTCCCACTCTCGCCGGTGATCAACACAGGTAAATCAGCATTCATCACCCGCGCGACCAGCCGATAGATAGCCTGCATCCCAGGAGTGCGCCCAACAAGCGGCAGATCGTCTCCGCTGTCTGCACTCGCCTCACTCCGCGGTGCGGGAGCGCGACGCTTCACTTCCAAGGCACGCGCCGCCCGTTTCATGAGGTCCGGCAAATCGAAAGGCTTCGGCAAATAGTCGTACGCATCCGCTTCAGTAGCCTGAATGGCCGTCATGATCGTGTTCTGGGCCGAGATTACAATCACTGGCAGACCAGGGCGTTGCTCCGCGATCAAGGGCAGCTGATCCAGACCATTGCCGTCCGGCATCACCACATCCGAGATGACAAGGTCGCCTTTGCCTTCTTCCACCCAACGCATCAGCGTCACCAGAGACGACGTCGCATGCACTTTGCAACCAGCCCGGGTGAGAGCCTGCGTCAGCACGGTTCGGATGGTTCTATCGTCATCCGCGACCAAAATTGTGCCGTCCATTAGTGTGTGCCTCCTAAGTGTTTCCCTGGCATTGCGTCAGTCATCCTTCGGCGCGATAGGGAGAGAAATTCTAAAAAC
>JABDPD010000363.1 GCA_013042895.1 Boseongicola sp.
CGCCAAGCCTTCCCCTCGCCCCCACTCCTCCTCTAAACCCACCCCAGACCTCGAAACCTAGGAAAGCCCACCCCCATGATCACCCGCATAGACACCTCCGCCCGCTCTTCGAAAATCGTCAAACACAACGGCGTCGCCTACATCACCGGTCAGGTCGGCGAGGGCCCCACCATCCAAGCGCAAACCGAAGAGTGCCTCCGCCGTCTCGACGCCCTTCTCATCCAGGCCGGGTCCTCGCGCGAAAAGATACTCCGCGCCACCATCTGGCTCGCCGACATGAGCGACTTCCAGGGCCTGAACGAGGTCTGGAACGCATGGGTCCCCGAAGGCCACGCCCCGGCCCGTGCCTGCGGCGAAGCCAAACTCGCCCGAGCCGAGCTTAAAGTCGAAATCATCGTGGACGCCGCCTGCGACTGACGCGCGCAACGCCTGCGCCCGTCACGCCTGCGCCAGAACCTCGACCAGTGCAGTCAGTTCCTTATCGCCCAACCCCTGATCCACCGCCTGTTTCGTCAAATCCCGCATCAGGCGCGGAAAGGCGTCCGCCGTGCTGGTCCCCTCAAACGTGCTCAGGACATCCTCCAGCGCGTTCAGATACACCAGCATCGTCGCCTCGGAATCATCGTACTTGCCGTCAGGCACGGTCTCGCCAAAGAGCTCCCCGTATCGCCCCGCCATGCCCAGCGTCACCGGAACCTGGTCAACGAAAGCCTGCACCGGCAACCCGGCCTTCTTGCACACCGCCCCGCCGTAAATGAGCCCGAACATGAACCCCTGACGCGCCGTGAACATCGCCGCAAACAACGCAGGAATGGCCGCAGCCGTCGTCCCCACATAAGCCGAAGCCCCGCCCATGGTCTTGACAAAACCTTCCGTGGCAGCCCAAACCTCCTCGGGGCCAGCGCAGAGTATCGACGTCTCGTCTTTGCCAATGCCCGACGGATAGGCATTGATCATCCCGATCTGCCACGTCGCCCCCGCCCCGGTCAGAAACTGCACCAAAGCCTCAGCCTCTTCTGCGCCGCCGGTGGATAAATCAATCACCGTCTTGCCCGATAACCCTTCTGCCTCCGAAGTCAGCATCGCCATCGCAGTCTCGTGGTTTTTCACACAAACGAGAATCACATCACTGGCCGCAATCGCGTCTTTCAGAGATGGCGCCAAAACCGCACCTTGTTCAACCAACGGTCCCGCTTTGTCTGCGCTCCGGTTCCAGACCGTCACAGAACGCCCGCTCTTTAACTGCGCCAACCCAAGCGCCGCTCCCATCTTTCCAAGCCCAACAACCGAAATCTCTGACATCCCGCGACCCCTTTGCTTTGACAGCCAAAAGTAGCAGTTCACCATCCATAAGTCGAAACCTCACAGACTTTCCCTTCGGCGCTGCCTCAGGAATGCACAAATGCACAAGCAATGTGATTTGCCTAGGTTCCGCCCCGCCCTACCTTTAAGACACTGTAATCAGACCCGGAGACCACAAAATGCCCACCCGCCGCACCTTCCTCGCTTCTGCCGCAGCAGCCGGCACGATCACCGTCCTGCCCTTTGCAGTCCGCGCAGGTGGTCACTCCCCGAATGAGTTCAAGACCGACGCCGGCCTGATCACCGTCAACCCTATCAGCCATGCCTCTATGGTGCTCGAAACCCCGGCAGGCACAATTTACGTCGACCCCGTCGGTGACGCCTCCACCTATGAGGGCATGCCCAACGCGGACCTCGTCCTCGTCACCCACCAACACGGCGATCACTACGTCCCCGACGCCATCGCAGCCATCAAAGGCGACGCGGCAATGATCACCAATCCGGCCGTCGCTGACATGCTTCCCGACGGATTGAAGTCAAACGCCAGCAACATCGCCAACGGCGAAAGCACCACGTGGAACGGCATCGAAATCGAAGCAATCCCCGCCTACAACACCTCGGAGAACAAACAGAATTTCCACCCGAAAGGGCGCGACAACGGCTACATCCTGAACTTCGAGGGGTTCCGCATCTACATCTCTGGTGACACCGAACAAACACCGGAAATGAGCGCGCTCGAAAACATCGACCTTGCCTTCGTCTGCATGAACCTGCCTTTTACCATGAGCGCCGAAGCTGCCGCCGAAGCTGTTAAGGCCTTTGCGCCTACTTACGTCTACCCCTATCACTTCCGCGGTCGCGATCTCTCCGGCACGCAAGATCCAGTGGTCTTTTCCGACCTCGTCGGCGACGCCGCGGAAGTCAAAATCGCGAACTGGTACGCCTGATTATTCCAAGTTTCGCATGATCACCTGAACGGACCAGCACTACCCACTGGTCCGTTTTTTTCACGATTCCCACCCTCTCATTCGGTACAATGAATACTCGCCGGAGGCCTAAAATCCACTGATCCTTACCCATTCACCAAATTACCGAACGGTCGCACCGACGTAACCCCGACGTGATACCGACGCTATGCCGACGCGCCATTTCGGCCCTTTTCCCCCACCCCACGGCACCCTATATCTTCCCCATGTTTGAAGCCTTCCTTCGCAGCCTCACGGCTCCCGACCCAAGTCCGCTTGACGGCGAAGACAGCCGTCTCGCCCTTGCCGCCCTCCTTGTGCGCATCGCACGTACCGATGGCGACTACGCGCGCGTTGAAATCGACGCGATCGATAACATCCTGAAAACGCGTTACGATCTCGGCCCTTTCGAGATCTCCAAACTCCGCTCGGACGCCGAACAGCTTGAATCCGAAGCCCCGGACACGGTCCGCTTCACCCGCGCAATTAAGGACGCTGTTCCTTTCGAAGATCGCGCAGAAGTGGTTGAAGCCCTTTGGGAAATTGTTCTGGCCGACGGCACCCGGGACCACGAAGAAGATGCCCTCATGCGGCTCATCGCACCTATGCTCGGCATAAACGACCGTGACAGTGCTCTCGCCCGCCAACGTGTTGTAAACAAATAATGATCGCCAGTCTGCCGATGTATGACCGCCCCGAAACAAGGGGCGCATACGACCGGCTTTGGACGCGCATTCGCGACGATCTTCGCGCCGCATGGGGCGCAAAAACTCCTCTCCCCGAGACGCTCAGCCACGACGTAAATCCGTGGGATCATTGGCAAAGCCCGGTACTTCTCCTCAGTCAGACTTGCGGCTTACCCTTTCGCAGCGCGCTACATGCTAACGTTACCTTAATAGGTACCCCGGATTATGGCCTTCCCGGTTGTCGCCCCGGATATTACAACTCCGTACTGGTGATGAATGCGAAAGACGCAACGACTGACCCAGAAGGTTGGCGCAACCTCACGCTCGCCGTAAATGATCCCCGCTCACAATCCGGCTGGGCTGCGCCGTTAACTTTTATGAAGGCCCGCGGCCTCGACTTCGCCAGCACGCTGGAAACCGGCTCGCACCGAAACTCCGCCCTGGCCGTTGCCAAAGGTCAGGCAGATATCGCCGCGATCGACGCCCAGACCTGGCGCATGATCCAGCGTTGGGACGCGTTCGCAGAGGTTTTGAGCGAAGTCACGCGCACCGCCGAAACGCCCGGCTTGCCGCTCATCACACGCCAGCCTGCACACCTCCGGAGCCTGCAGGCCACCATCCGTCACCACCTAACGAACCTGCCCGCCGAAGACGCATCGATCCTTAATACAAAAAGCCTGATCACAATCGCGAAAGAGGACTACCTCGCAGTCCCAACTCCCAAAATTGCCGTGAAGTAAACCGTTGCATTTTATTGCGTTTCAAGCCTTACTCCCTGCTTGGGGAATAACCGAAACTGCGAAAAGTGACCGATACCGCACCAGTAATCGAAATCCGGGACCTTCATAAAAGCTACGGCGCTTTGGAAGTATTGAAGGGAGTGAGCATGACAGCCCCGCGCGGTCATGTGATTTCGCTCATCGGATCGTCTGGTTCTGGCAAGTCCACGCTCCTGCGCTGTGCAAACCTTCTCGAGGACAGCCAGCAAGGCGAGATCGTCTTCGAGGGCGAGCCTGTCAGTTGGAAAGGCAAAGGTCTGAACCGCCATCCTTCCGACCGCGCGCAGATCACCCGCATCCGCACGAACCTGTCGATGGTGTTCCAGCAGTTCAACCTCTGGTCCCACATGACAATTCTGCAAAACGTGATGGAAGCGCCCGTTACTGTCATGAAACGCGACCCCGCCGACGTTGAGGCCAAAGCCCGCGACTATCTCGCCAAG
>JABDPD010000368.1 GCA_013042895.1 Boseongicola sp.
GTTTCAAGTCGATCAAGTCGATCGTGCGGATTACGCTTGCAGAAGAGCGGCCTCCGATCAGCTGGCAAATGGCGAACGGTCGGGAGTACGGTTTCTTCAGCAACGTTAACCCGAATGTAGACCACCCACGCTGGAGCCAGGCGACCGAGCGCCGGATTGGTGGCGGTCTGTTTGCCAAGCGCGTGCCGACATTGATGTTCAACGGGTATGAGAAGGAAGTCGGCGGTCTTTACGCTGGTATGGACCTGACGGTGAACTTCTAACTATGACGCAGGCGGCTGACATCAAGCTGGTCTCAACCCTAACATGCCCGGAGTGTGGCGGCGTAAGCGAGGGTAATATGCCAACCGACGCCTGCCAGTTCTTTTTTGACTGCCCGCATTGCAAGGTCGTCCTTCGACCGAAGGCGGGCGATTGTTGCGTGTGGTGTTCTTATGGCGATGTGCCGTGTCCACCCATCCAAGAAGGGAAGGCGTGCTGCTCATGACTGCTGCGCAACGCATTAATATCGGGCTTTCTAAGGTTCCGGCATGGCCTCTCTATATATTGGGGCTCATACCGCCGGCGTGGTTTCTATATCAGGGTTTGACTGGCGGTCTTGGGGCGGAGCCGATCAAGGCGCTTGAGCACAAGCTGGGCGAATTCGCATTGCAGGTACTGATCGTGGTTCTTGCGGTCACGCCGTTGCGCACGTGGACCGGGATCAACCTGACGAAGTTTCGCCGTGCGCTTGGATTGTTGACGTTCTTCTATGTCTTCCTGCATCTTCTCGTGTGGCTTGTTTTGGATGTTCAGATCTTAAGCCAGATTTGGGCTGACATTATTAAGAGACCCTACATTACCATCGGTATGGTCGGGTTCGTTCTTATGATCCCACTGGCCGTGACATCGAACAATCTGTCGATCCGCAAGCTCGGGCCGAAGACATGGCGGCGCCTGCACCAGCTTACTTATGTGACGGCCATTCTCGGGGCGGTGCACTTTGTGATGCTGGCCAAAGGCTTTCAGTTCGAGCCGCTGATTTATCTTGGTATTATCCTCGCACTGGTTGCGACACGCTTTAAGTTCCCACTGAAACGCGCGGTCGCATAATGTGACTTCCCATAGGCGGTGACCTCGCTTAGGTCGCGGCAATGGAACATCAAACGATCAAACGCGGCGTCTATCTTATAATGGCGCTCTTCTGCCTCCAGCCGATGGCGCTCGGGGCGTGGCTGGCGCTTATCCCCTTTATCAAGGAGACGCTGGAGCTTTCAAAGTTCGATATGTCGTTGTCGCTCTTGGGTATGCCGGTGGCTGTCTTGATAGCGCTGCAGTTTGCAGGCGGGATTTCGACGCGGATCGGGATACGCCGTTTGCTGGTCATCATGTTCCCGCTGCAATGCCTAGCGGGGTTCCTGCCGATTCTCGCGGGTGGTCAGGTAATGCTGTTCTTTGCTCTGGCGGCCTTTGGAACGACACACGCTTTCATGGAAGTCGGGCTGAACGTTTACGCGGGCCGGGTCGAGAAGAGAGCCGCGGCGCATATCATGAACCGATGTCATGGGTTTTGGGCGCTGGGGTTGATGGCTGGGTCCTTCATTGCAACATCCGCGGCAGGGGCCATCGGGTCGGTTGGGGTTATGGCTGTGGTGGCGGTAGGCTCGACAATTCTTGGCGTGATCCTTGCGCGACAAATGCCGAAGATGGGCGAGGAGGGGGCCGAGCATGTGGTGCCGCGCCGTCGCGTGTCTGAGATGCCGGGCGCACTTTTAGCGATCGGAGCTTTTATGTTTCTCGTTACGCTGGCCGAAGGCGCGATGTCGGACTGGTCGGCGGTGTATTTGTCTGAACGACAATCGATCGACGTCACCGAGGCTGGGATCGCCGTGACAATCTTTGCTGGCTTCATGGCGTTCGGGCGTTTTTGCGGCGATTGGCTTAAGCACCGGTTCGGGGCGTTGATGCTGGCACGGGTTTCCGTCGTTCTTGCGATCGCCGGTCTGAGCTTGCTTGTAGCGCCCTTGCCTCTGGCTGCCGCCTTTGTCGGATTTGCTTTCGTCGGGATGGGGGTTGCCTCGGGCTATCCACTTGGCGTTTCGGCGGTGGCCGCACTTGATGACAGGAACGAAGCAGCGAACGTGGCGATCATGTCGACCTGCGCGCTGACAGGCTTTCTGGTCGGACCGCCGGTGATCGGGTTCTTGTCGGATGTCTACAGCATCAGAATTGGCCTTGGGGCGATGATTCCGGGACTGATTGCGTGTTTGCTCCTCGCGAAGTGGCTGATTCCATCCGAGTCGGAGACGACTCGTCCCTAAAGCAGGGCGAAATCGCGCGATTCAGGCCGGGTGCTTCGGTGATTTGGCCGATATTCACCCTAAAACTGTACTGCTCGACGTGAAAACTTCCGAATGTGGATAGTTTTCTGCGCCTTTTTTCGAAACGGAACGCCTTATTTATAAGGCACTCACGAAGATAAGTAAGAAAATTCATCTTTCTGATAAAAAACCCCTTGCGAACACCCGAACCTATCCGTAAATACCCCCTCACCGGCGGCGCAGAGATGCACCAACGGGGCGCCAGACGGGCCGAGAGGCAACGAGACGCAAGAATAAAAACAGAGATAGATGAGGCGGGGCGCGCCGAAAGTTAGGGCGCACTCAGTCACTTTTGTCTCTGCGCTCTTTGAAATTGATGGTAACTGAAGAGATATGTGGGCGGTTTGGTCCTTTCGATGGAT